>CAYVCH010000018.1:0-12336 GCA_964449755.1 uncultured Actinomycetes bacterium | reverse complement strand
GCGGGGGACAGGCGGGCCCCGGGCCGGGAGACGGGCCGTCCCGGCCGGGACACGCCCCGGGGACCCGTGGCCCGCCTGGGACAATGGGCGCCGTGGCCGCGCCGACGCTTCCCGGGATCCGCACCACCCGCCTGGGGGCGGCGGCCGTGCTGGCGGCGGTGACCGGCTGGAGCTTCACCAACACCCTCATCAAGGCCTCGTCCCTGCCGCCCCTCACCTTCGCCGCCTACCGCCTGTGGCTCGGAACGGTCCTCCTGTTCGGCCTCCTTGGCCTGGCCCGCCAGCGTCCCTCGCGCCAGGCCATCCGGGCGGCCGCCCCCGCCGGGGCCCTCTTCGCCCTGGAGATCGCCTTCTTCTTCTCGGCGGTGAAGCAGACGACCATCGCCGACGCGGCGGTGATCTCCTCCCTACAGCCAGCCCTCGTCCTCCTCGTCGCGGGCCCGCTGTTCGGGGAGCGGGTCACCCGCCGGGACCTCGCCTGGACGGCCGCGTCCCTGGCCGGTGTCCTCCTCGTGGTCGTGGGCTCCTCCGGGACCCCCGTCTGGAGCCTCCGGGGAGACCTGTTCGCCGCCGGCTCCCTGCTCTGCTGGACCGCCTACGTCCTGATCTCGAAGCGGGCCCGGCCCCAGGTCTCCCCCCTCGAGTACATGGCCGTGGTCATGGCCGCGGCGAGCGTGGTCATGACCCCCATGGCGCTCCTCGCCGGGCAGGGGCTCTCCGGCATCGACGCCAGGGAGCTGCTCTGGCTGGGGGTCTTCGTCGTGGGCGCCTCCACCGGTCACCTCCTGCTCGTGTGGGCCCACGCCCACGTGGACGTCTCCGTCACCTCCCTGCTCATGCTGGTCCAGCCCGTGACCGCCTCCGTGGCGGCCCTGGCCGTCCTGGGCGAGCCCCTCACCGTCCTGGAGGTGGTCGGCGCCCTGGTGGTGGTGGGCTCGCTGGCGGCCATCGTCGGGCGGGCGGCCCGGGTGGGGCAGGCCCCTGCCGGGGCGCCACCGGCCTGACCCTCATGCGGGCACGAGGCGGAGGGTGGCCACGGCGGCCGCCCGGACCTCCTCCGGGGACCAGGCGATGGGGACCCCGTCGCCCGCCTGCCAGAGGGGCAGCAGGTCGTCGTAGTGGGGGGAGGCCGGGTTCCCCGACTGCCCGCCGGGCAGGGAAAAGCGGCTTCCTCCCGGGTGCCCCACGTCGATGACGGCCCGGAGGGAGGGGATGGCCGTGGGTGGAGCCAGCGGGTCGGCCGGCGCCACCCCGTACTGGGCCACGGTGTTGGAGTCCCCCGGCGCCGGCAGGGGTCCAAGGTTGAACACCCGGTCCAGGGGGCGGCGCCCCCCCAGGGGGTGGACGAGGCTGAAGGGGCGCACCCGCCCCCAGGCCCAGCCTTTCGGGTCCTCGCCGAACCGGCCGCGCAGGAACCGGACGACATCCGCCAGGGCGGCCGCCACCTCCTCGAGCCACGGGCGGGGGAGCCACCCGGCGGGCTGCTCCCGCAGGAGGCGGGCGAGGAAGCTCACCCACCGCCGGGCGAACAGGTTCGTGGGGGTGAGGGGGTGGAAGCCCCGCCCCAGGGCCCACAGGGCGGCCCGGGGGGCGCGGGCCCGGACCACCCGCCGGACGAGCTCGCAGGCGAGCAGCTCGTAGACGGTGGCCGCCGGGGACTCGGCCCCCACCACCCCGTCCCAGGCGGCGAGCAGGTCGAGACCCAGGCGGGCGTCGGGGTCGGTGGCGGGGGCCCCCAGGACCACCTCCCGCACCTCCCGCCAGGGCAGCGAGGTGAGGTCCAGCTGGAGGCGGAGGGTGGAGGCCACGTCCCAGTCCCGCCGGGCCGACACGGCCTCGACGATGCGGGCCGCCCGGTACCCGTCGAGGGAGTCGGCGCCCAGGTCCGGCACCCGGTCGTCGGGGTCGAGGCGGTTGTTGGCGGTGACCACGAACCCCTCCTCGGGGTCCCGCAGGGACGGCAGGTCCTCGAAGGGGACCGGGTCCTCCTCCCAGCCGGAGTCCGGTTCCCACCCCGGGGCCGGCATCGTACCGGCGCCGGCCCGCCGCCGGGGCACCACGGCGGCCAGCTGGAAGCCCACGGTCCCCGAGGCCTCGGCCCACACCACCGAGAGGGGGGTGCCGGGCCAGTCGGCGAGCAGGCGGCGGGCCTCCTCGAAGGTGCGGGCCTCGTGGAGCTTGAGGAACCCCACCAGGGGCCGGGCCTCGAGCCAGGTCCCCCGCAGGGAGATGGCTCGCCCGGTGCCGCCCAGGGCCGGCGAGACGACCGGCCCGTGGGGGGTGACGAGGACCTCCTCGGTCACCGGCTGCCCGCCCCGGACCAGGATGGTCTCGACCCGGCGCTCGCAGGGGACGAGCCCGTCGCCCACCCGCACCCGGTCGCCCTCCACCTCCTCCACGAAGAGGTCGGTGACGTCGGCGTAGGCCGAGGTCACCCCCCAGGCGGCGTGGCCGTTGGTGGCCACCTCGAAGGCGGGGCCGCCGACGAAGGTCGCCCCCGCCACCTCCCAGCGGGGAGTCCGGACGTGGGCCAGGTACCAGTGGGGGGGCAGGGTCGGCGGCAGGTGAGGGTCGTTGGCGAGGAGGGGCCGACCCGAGGCCGTCCGGGAGCCGGCCAGGGCCCAGGCGTTCGAGCCCCCGCCGGAGCCCACCAGGGCCGCCAGGCGGCCGAGGTCCCGGGCCAGCCGGTCCGCCGCCGCCCCGGCCCCGCGCGCCGCCGGGAGCACCGTGGGCATCCCCTCGGGGTAGGTCGGGTCCAGGGCCGTCACCGCCTCCGGCCCGTCGTCCTCGAGGAGCTTCAGCCGCACCAGCTCGGCGTCCCAGTTCGAGGCCAGGGTGAGGGCGACCAGCCGGGAGACGGCCACCACGTCCTCGGCCTCCCAGGGCGTGGGCCTGGACCGGAGGAGGACGAACTCGTGGGGCCGGCGGGGACAGCCCCGGGTGGCCCCCGCGGTCACGCCCCGGGCGAAGGCCTCCAGGGCCTCCCGCACCCCTGGGGGGCAGGCCGCCAGCTGCCGGTCGGCGCCCTGCCGGAAACCCACCCGCCGGGCGAGGCGGTCCACGGGCAGCGCCTCCGCCCCCACCAGCTCGGCCAGGGTCCCCCGCGCCACGCGCAGCAGGACCTCGAGCTGGAAGGCCCGGTCCTGTCCCTGGCAGAAGCCCAGGGCGAAGGCGGCGTCCCCGTCCCCCGTGGCCTGGACGTGGGGGATCCCGAACCGGTCCCGGAGGATGGTGACCTCGGCCCGCAGCCCCTGGACGCGGAGCGTGCCCGAGGTGACCGGCAGCCGCCGCCCCATGAGGAGGCCCAGGACCCTGCGGGAGGCGTTCACCGGCCGCACGCTAGCACGGGCGGTGACGGCCTGGCCGCTACAGGTGGGGCTCCAGGGCCAGGATGCCGGTGCGGTAGGCCTCGCAGCTGCCGGCGGCGTCCCCCTGGGCCCCGAGGAGGTCCCCCAGGGCCCGGTAGGTGACGGCCAGCTCCAGGGGCTCCTCGGAGCGCCGGTACAGCTCGACGGCCTGGCGCAGGTGCTTCTCGGCGACGGCGGGCTCCGCCTCGGTGAGCAGCAGGCCCAGCTCCCGGTGGGCCCAGGCGAGGATCGGGGTGTCGCCGGCGCCCCCCATGGCCACGGTCCGCTCGAGCAGCTCCCGGGCCCGGTCGATCCTCCCCTCCTGGCGAGCCACCCTGGCCAGCTCGTTCTGGGCCCGGACCAGGTCGATGGCGTCACCGGTCTCCTCGAACACCTCCCGGGCCCGCTCCAGCTCCTCCCGGGCCTCGGCCAGGCGGCCCTCGCGGGAGAGCACATACCCTCTGGCCAGGTGGGCCGCCCCCCGCTCGCTCTCCAGGCTGGCCTCGCGGTACAGGTCCTCGGCCCGCCGCAGGGACCGCTCGGCCTCCTCCACCCTGCCCTGGTACAGGTAGAGGCGGGCCACGTTCATGTGGAGCTGGGCCAGGCGAGGCCCCCCGGCGAGCCGGGGGGCGAGGCGGTCCAGCTCCGCCGCCGAGCGGGCCGCCCGCCGGGGGAGGCCGGCGTCCAGGTAGGCCCCCACCAGGGTGGCGTGGAGCCGGGCCAGGGGGTCCGGGTCGCCCACACCCTCCCGCTCGATGGCCTCGATGAGGCTCTCCAGCAAGAACACGGCGTAGCGGACGTCCCCCAGGGCCTGGAAGCAGCGGGCCTTGCCGGCCACGGCGCCGGCCCGGGCGGTGGGGGGCTCGTCCCGCAGGACCTCCTCGGCCCGCTGGTAGCGCTCCAGGGCCTCCTCGGGCTTGCCTGCGCGCTCCAGGTACAGCCCCATCCCCTCCTCGGCCTCGGCCTGCAGCCTGGTGAGGCCAAAGCGTCGGGCCTCCCGGGACACCACCCGGAAGCCCCGGGCGGCCTCCTCGGCTCGACCGCCCGAGAGGGCCACCCGGGCCTCCTGCAGGCGGAGACCCAGGCGGACCTCGAGATCCCGGGGCCGCCCCGAGGCCAGCTCCTCCGGGTCCACCCCGAGCCTGGCCGCGAAGTGCTCCAGAGCCGCCCGGGAGGGCCGCCGACGCCCCGATTCGATGGTGCTCACGTAGGCCGCCGTGTACCGGGGCTCGGCGAGCTGCCGCTGAGTGAGCCCCCGGGCCGTGCGCAGCCGTCGCAACCTCGCCCCGACCATGGGTTCCCTCCTCAAGGATCGGCTCCAGACGGCCGATACTTAACTAGTGGATTTGCGAAAAGACAAGCATTCTGTTAGCTTCCCGGCCGTCCCCGACCAGCGGAGGGACGACGGTGAGCAGATACCAGTGGATGCAGCGGGCCCGCCGGACGCTCCTGTGGGCCGTGGCCGTGGCGAGCGTCGTCCTCGCCGGGACGGCCAACTGGCCGCGGGTGCCGTAGACCCGGGGGGATCGGGGTCCAGATCCGTGCCCGCCCCCTTTGGAGCCCACCCCCCGGCGAGCGTCGGATCTACCGCATCGGTGGATCCCTCTTCCGCGTCTGGGCCGACCGGCCCGACGCCGGCGCCGAGCTCTACAGGGGCGGGGAGTGGGTCTGGACCCCCATCCCTTCGGGCAGCATCGTCGAGCATCCCAGGGCCCGCCGGCTGGGCGACGAGGAGATCGAGGGCCTCGGCGTCGCCTGAGCGGGCCGGTCCCTAGCCCGGGACCCGGCCGTCCCGGCGGTCGGCCTCCACTGCCTCCGGGTCGCGGCCCTGAGGAGGGCCGTAGCCGCCGCCCCCGCTCGTCTCCACGCGGACCACGGTCCCCGGCTCCAGGGTGAGGGTCACCTTGGAGGGCACGTCCAGGACAGTCCCGTCGGGAGCGAGCACGGTCACCCTGGTGGGGGACCCGTGGGTGCCACCCAGGACCCCCACCGGCCGGAAGGACGGGTTGGTCTGCTCGGCGTAGATCGTGGCGGTCTGGGGCCGTTCCAGGACCAGGTACTCCCGGCGCAGGCCCAGGCCGCCGTTGTGGGCTCCCAGCCCCTGGGAGCCGGGGAGGAGCTCCGTCCGAAGGATCCGCACGGCGTACTCGGCCTCGGCCACCTCCACGGGCAGCAGCGCCACGTTCGACATGTACGTGTCGACCCCGTCCAGGCCGTCCCCCCGGCGGTGGGCGCCGGTGCCGCCCCCGACCACGTCCATCATCACCGAGGCCCTCCCCGTCCTGGGGGACCAGCTGTCCAGGTTGATGTCGAAGAAGGTCACGGTGCCGCTGGCCACCGCCCGCTCCGGCCAGATGGCGGACAGGGCCCGTGCCAGCACCTCGGCCAGGCGCTGGCAGGTGTTGTGGCGGACGGAGACGGCGGCCGGGGGCTCGGGGTTCAGCACGCAGCCCCGGGGGCAGACGATCTCCACCGGCCGGAGGATCCCGTCGTTCGTCGTCATCCCCGGGTCCGTCATGGCCCGGAGGGCGTAGACGACGGCCGCCCGGGTGCTGGCCCAGGGGACGTTGAGCGCCCCCGGCACCTGGGGGGCGCTCCCCGACAGGTCGACCCTCACCCGGTCCCTCCGCTTCGTCACCCGGGCGTGGATCCGCGTGGGGGGGCCGCCCACGCCGTCGTCGTCGAGGAAGCCCTCGGCCTCCCCCACCCCGTCGGGCAGCTCGGCCAGGGCGACCCGGGTGGCCCGCTCCACCACGTCCAGGGCCTGGTCGAAGGCCACCTGGACGGCCGAGGCGCCCCAGCGCTCGATGAGCTCCTTCAGCCGGCGCTCCCCGAGGAGGCAGGCCGCCCGCTGGGCCCTGAGGTCGGAGACGGTCCACTCGGGGTCCCGCACGTTGGCGGTGACGATGGCCAGGACGTCGGGATCCTCCTCCCCCGCCCGGTACAGCCGGACCGGGGGCAGCGCCAGCCCCTCGGCGTAGAGGGAGGGGAGGTCCGCCCCCTCGGTCCCGGGGTTCACGCCTCCCACGTCGATGTGGTGGGCGGTGGTCCCCGCCCAGGCGAAGAGCCGGCCGGCGTGGAAGACGGGCAGGATCACGTTGAGGTCGGGGGTGTGCATGGCCCCCAGGTAGGGGTGGTTGGCCAGGAACACGTCGCCCGGGCGGATCCGGCCCGCCCACCGCTCGATGATGGAGCGCACCACCAGCGACATGGCCCCGAGCTGGGCCGGGATGTAGTCGGCCTGGGCCACCAGCTCTCCGTCGGCCCGGAACAGGGCGCAGCTGAAGTCCTCCATCTCCCGGATGATGGGGCTGTAGCTGGAGCGCTTGAGCACCCCGCCCATCTCCTCCGCGGCCGAGAGGAGCCCGGCGTGGACGAGCTCGAAGGTGACGGGGTCGAGGTGGCGGGCCCCTCGCGCCCGCGCCCCCGGGCCGCCCCCGGCGGGCCGGCCCCTCATCGCCCCACCCCGTGGCGGATCCACAGGTTCCCGTACCGGTCCACGTCGGCCCGCTGCCCGGGGAGGACCACGGTGGTGGAGTCCATCTGGTCCACGATGGCCGGGCCGGGGACCCGGTTCCCGGCCCGGAGCAGCTCCCGCCGGTAGACGGGGACGGGACGGCCGCCCCCCAGCTCCCGCAGCCGCACCCGGCGGGCGCCGGCGTGGGCCTCGGGGAGCGGCTCCCGCCGGCCGCGGGGAATGACCGAGGGCTCGGGGCGGTCCAGGTCGCCGAAGGCCGACAGGCGGAGGGTGACCACCTCCACCTGCTCCGAGGGGCCGGCGTGGCCGTAGGTCCGCTCGTGCAGCGCGTGGAAACGGTCGGGCAGGCGCCGGAGCCCCGACCTGGAGGGCGAGGGGAGCGGGACGTTGAGCTCATAGCCCTGGCCCAGGTAGCGGCAGTCGGCGGAGGCCACCATGCGGATCCTGGGTGCGGGGATCCCGTCGTCCCGCAGCTGACGGGTGAGCCTCGCCCCGGCCTCCCGGTACCAGGCGGCCACCTCCTCCAGGAGGTCGGGCCCGAAGGGGGCCAGGACGGTCTGGGACTCGTCCACCCGGAGGCCGGTGGCCATGAGGCCGGCGGCCGAGAACAGCCCCGGGTGGGGGGGCACCAGCACCGCGTCCAGGCGCAGCTCCTCCAGCAGGCGCCCGGCCAGCAGGGGCCCGGCACCGCCGAAGGCCACCAGCGTGAACTCCCCGGGGTCCAGGCCCCGCTCGACGGAGACCCGGCGGAGGGCCCGGATGACGTGGGCGGTGGCCACGGCGATGATCCCCTCGGCGGCCCGGCGCTCGTCCAGACCGACGGCGTCGCCCACCCTTGCCACCGCCTTGCGCGCCTCTTCCTCGTGCAGGACCAGCCGACCTGCCAGGGGCGCCGCCTCGGAGAGGATCCCCGCCACCACGTGGGCGTCGGTGAGGGTCGCCTCGGTCCCGCCCAGGCCGTAGGCGGCGGGGCCGGGATCGGCCCCGGCGCTCTGGGGCCCGACCCGCAGCCGGCCGGCGCGGTCGGCGTGGGCGATGCTCCCGCCCCCCGCTCCCACGGTCACGATGTCCACCGAGGGAACGAGGATGGGGTGGTCCTCCACGACCTGGACGGCCGTGACGGGGGGGACGTCCCCCTGCACCAGGCACACGTCCAGCGAGGTGCCGCCCATGTCGAGCGCGATGACCCGCTCCAGGCCGTGCCGGGCCCCCAGGGCCAGGGCCCCCGCGACGCCAGCGGTGGGCCCCGAGAGGATCAGCCGGTGGGCCTCCCTCTCGGCCCGGTCGGCCGGCACGCAGCCGCCGTTGGACTGCATGACCAGGAAGGGGGCGACCACGCCCAGGGCCCGCACCCGCTCCTCGGCCCGCTGGACGTAGCGGCCCACCACCGGCCGCAGGCCCGCGTTGACCACGGTCGTGGCCGTCCGCGGGTACTCCCGGAACTCCCGGGCCACCTCCGAGGAGAGGGCCACCGGGAGGTCGGGGAAGCGCCGCCGCAGCGCCTCACCCATGGCCCGCTCGTGGCGGTCGTCCAGGTAGCTGAACAGGAAGGCCACGGCCACGGCCTGGGGCCGCCGGGCCGCCACCTCCTCCACGACCCGCTCGACCTCGCCGGGCTCCAGGGGCACCACGACCTCGCCCAGGCTCGACAGGCGCTCCCGGACCTCCAGGCGGTCACGGCGCGGGACCAGCTCGGGGGGCCGTGGCTGCTCCAGGTCGTAGAGTCGGGGGCGGCTCCCCGTCCGGTAGCTCATGATGTCCCGGAACCCCTCGGTGGCGAGGAGCACCACCCGGGCCAGCTGCCCGGTGAGCAGGGCGTTGGTGGCGACGGTGGTGCCGTGGAAGAGCAAGCCCACCCGCTCCGGGGACAGCCCGTCCGCGGCGAGCTGCCCCAGGGCCTCGACCAGGGCGACCGACAGGTCCTTCGGCGTGGAGGGCACCTTCGAGACCCGCGTGGTGCCGTCCTCGGCCACGGCGATGCCGTCGGTGAAGGTCCCCCCGACGTCGATCCCGACGGTCCAGCGCTCTCCCACGTCCGATCGCTCCCGGCCCCAGGTCCGGCACCCTAGCGCACGGCCAGCTCCCGCTCCATGCCCGGCGAGAGCACCTCGCATCCCGTCTCGGTCACCGCGACGCTCTCGCTGAAGCCCAGGCCGTACCGGCCGGGCACGAAGGCGCAGATGGGCAGGTGGAACGTCATCCCAGGTTCCAGCTCCCGGTCCACCCCTTCGGCAATGTACATGGCCGCCTCCGTCCAACTGGGCTGCATGCCAAGGCCGATGGAGTACCCGAACCCCCCGTGGAACCACGCCTCGTCCCGCACCAGCTCCAGCCCCCGGCTGGCCTCCCGGGCCACGTCGTGCCCGGTGCGGCCAGGGCGGATGTTCTCGATGAGCAGGTTCAGCGTCGCGACGCACGCATCCGCCAGCCGCCGCACCTCGTCCGAGGGATGCCCGATGACCGCGCTCCGCATGGACGGGCAGTCGTACCGGTTGTACGTCCCCGTGTACTCGAGGACCAGGTGGGTCGCGTCCACGAAGGTGGCGCCGGGGAGCCGTCCCTTGAGGCCAGGTAGCTCCTCGCGTCGCACGCGCCCATGGTGAAGGTCTCCGGACAGCTCATCTCGACGCCGACGACCCGGTGCCGCCCCCAGGTCCCGCCCGGCCCGCGGATCTCACCGCAACCTGGGCATGACCTCCTCGGCGAAGGCCGCCACGGCCTCCCGCTGGAGGCCCGGATCCATGCCCGGCCAGTACAGCCGGGCCACGAAGTGGAGGCGGCCCCCGGCGGCCTGCCGGTAGGCCTCGATCCCCTCGGCCACCTCGTCGGGTCGGCCCACCAGGGCCTCCGCCCGCAGACGTGCCTCCACCTCCGGCGTGAGGGGCGGCTTGGCAGGCGGCGGGCCGGTGCGAGCGCGGGCCCCCTCCATGTCCAGGTACTTCCACCACACGTAGTGGTAGGCCTCCCTGACCCGTTCCCAGGCGTCCCCGCCGGCCCAGGCGAAGGTGGGGGCGTGCAGGCCCAGGGCGAAGCCCTCCCGGGACAGCCCCGCCCGCTCCCGCTCCTCCAGGGCCCAGGCCACCTGCTCGCGGAAGGACCCCGGCGTCACCTCCCCCGCCAGGAGCCCGTCCCCCAGGCGCCCCGCCCGCCGGATGGCAGGCTCGCTCATGGCCCCGATCCAGATGGGCGGGCCCCCGGGCCGGGCCGGCTTCGGCGTGACGGCCACCGCCGGCAGGCCGGGCTCGCGGGCCACCAGCCCGTCGCCCCAGGCCCCCCGGAGGACGGAGACCATCCGCTCCAGCCGCGGGACCCGCTCGGCCAGGGGCACGCCGAAGCCCTCGAACTCCTCCTCCCGCCACCCGAGGCCGAGGCCGAGCACGAGCCGCCCCCGGGACAGCAGGTCCACCACGGCGGCGTCCTCGGCCACCCGCAGGGGGTCGTGGAGGGGGGCGAGGAGCAGGCCGGTCCCCACCCGGATCCGCTCCGTCCGGGCCGCGATGGCGGCGCAGAGGGCCAGGACCGAGGGCAGGTAGCCGTCGTCCAGGAAGTGGTGCTCGGACACCCAGACCGCGTCGAAGCCCGCCCGCTCGGCCACGACCGCCAGCTCCAGGGCCTCCGCGTACAGCTCCTCGACCGGGCGGGGGTCGCCGGGGACCCGCTCGCAGGTGACGAGGCCGAGGCCGAACTCCAGGGTCACGACGGCCTTCCCCGCCGGACCGGCGAGGGCTTCGACAGGAACCCGGCGTAGTCCAGCCGCCGGTAAGGGGCCGTGCACGGGTGGCCGTCGGCCACCCACATCACGCGGTCGTCCAGGTCCATCAGGACCGAGGCCACCGTGGCTCCCTGGTCCAGCCGGGGCATCCGCGCGTCGGGGTGGCAGCAGACGCCGGAGGGAAAGTTCGCGTGGTCGGCCAGCGCGTGCTGGAAGGCCTCGACGGACAGCTTCGGCCCAGCCTGGGCCACCAGTCCCCGGAGGCGCTCCAGACGGAAGGGGCTGTCCGGCATGACCCAGAGGGAGACGTCCTTCCCGTCGAACCGCGGCGAGAGGAAGTGGTTCGTGTGCAGCAGCACGCCGTCTTCGGGGAACAGCAGGAACAGCCGGGAGAAGTCGCCGGAGGCGGCCTCCACGTCCACGGCCATGCCGTCGTCGTGGGCCACCAGGTAGTTGGCCGAGGACGACCGGGGCCGGGCCTGCAGGGCCGCCAGGGCGTCGGAGATGGTCTCGGCGTCCAGGACGGCCCGGAGCAGCACGTGGTAGGGCACGCCCGGTTCCCCCCGGTCGGCCTCGGTCACCAGGGCGTTGGTGGCGAGGCCGATGCCGGAGGAGTTCATGCCGGTCTTGGCCAGCAGCCCCGCCTCCACGACGGTGACGAAGTCCGGGCCCTCCTCCCGCTCGGCCTCGAGCACCACCACGGTGTCGAAGCAGTGCAGCAGCCAGTCCCAGTTCTGCCCCACCAGGGTGTGGCCGCTCGCGCTGGCGGCCGGGAGCACGGCGAAGGCGCTGCATGCCCCGACCCCCGGGGCCGATGCCTCGGCCGCCATCCGGGCCTTGGCCGCGAACATGACCTCGGTGCGCACGTTGATCGCCAGGACGTCCTCCAGGTCCGCCCCGACCCCCTCGGCGATGCCCCGCATCTCCTCCAGGGACGCCGGGTGGAAGGCCCGGACGGGCTCCCGGTAGCGGGCGGCCTCCTCGCGCACCTGCCCCCAGTCCCAGCCCGCGTACTCGCGAAAGACCTCCTCGTAGGCGGCGATGGAGCGGGCGACCCGCTCCCGCGCCTGCTCCCCGTAGCTGCGCCCCCGCTCCCGGGGGCCGCCCTGCACGCGGACGTGGGGGAAGGGGCTCATGGACTCCTCCCTCACAGGGCCAGCAGGCCGCCGTCCACAGGGACGACGGCGCCCGTCACGTAGGATGCCGAATCCGAGGCCAGGAAGGCGACGACGGCCGCCACCTCCTCGGGGCGGCCGAGCCGGCCCAGGGGCACGCGGGCGTCCAGGTAGGCCCGGCCGGCCTCCGGGTCGTCCATCAGCCGCAGCATGGGGGTGTCGATGACGCCCGGGCACACCGCGTTCACCCGGATGCCGTGGGGCGCCCACTCCGCCGCCATCTGCCTCGTGAGGGCGACGACCCCGGCCTTGCTCGCGTGGTAGTGGGCGGCGGGCTCGGCCCGGTCGGCCACCAGGGCCGCCACCGAGGCCACGTTCACCACCGCCCCGGCCCGCCCGGCCGCGACCAGCCCCCGCGCCACCTCCCTGGCCACCAGGAACGACCCCCGCAGGTTCACGTCCAGCACCTCGTCCCAGTCGGCCACGTCGAGGTCCAGGGCGGGGGCCATCCGGTAGATCCCCGCCGCGTTGACCAGCACGTCGACGGGCCCGCCCAGCCCCTCGGCCGCCGCCCCCACCCCCCGGGCGACCGAGCCGGGATCGGCCACGTCGGCCACGACGGCCACGCCCCCCACCCGCCGGGCCGCTCCGGTGACCGCGTCGGCGCGGACGTCGAGCAGGGCG
>CAYVCH010000017.1:0-20327 GCA_964449755.1 uncultured Actinomycetes bacterium | reverse complement strand
CGTCGGGACGCCCCTGGCCTGGCTCGCCCCGGCCCTGGGCGGGGTGGGGGTGGCGGGGGCCGTGGCCTTCGCCGCCGCCCTCGGGGCCGCCGTCCTCAGGGGGCGCCTCCGGGCGGCCCTCGGGGGGGGCGCCGCCCTGGCCCTCCTGGTGACCGCCTCCGGCCTCGCCTGGCCGGCGCCGGCTCCCGCGGGCAGCCTCCGGGTCGCCGTGGTCCAGGGCAACGTCCCGCTCCCCATCCGGCCGGTCCGGCCGGCGAACCCGGCCCGTACCGCCGCCGTCCTCGCCAACCACGTCGAGCTCGCGAGGACCCTTCCGGCCGGCGGGGTCGACGTCCTCGTGCTGCCCGAGGGCCTCCTCGACCTGCCCGAACCCCGGCCGGAGCCGGGATCCGCGGCCCCGGAGCCCGTGGCCGGCCTCGCCCGGGCCCTCGGGGCGTGGGTGGTCGTGGGGGCCGTCTCCGACGCCGGGCCCGGCCGGTTCCGGAACTCCGCCCTCACCGTCTCGCCGGAGGGGCGGGTGGCGGGCGTCTACGACAAGATCCGTCCCGTGCCCTTCGGCGAGTACGTCCCCGGGCGGTCCTTCCTCTCCTTCTACGGGCCCCTGGCGAACGTGCCCCGGGACATGGTGCCGGGGGAGGCGGCGGAGCCCCTGGCCCTGGACGGCGTCCGGATCGGAACGCCCATCTCCTACGAGATCGCCTTCGCCCGGATCGTCCGGGAGTTCGTCCGGCGGGGGGCGGAGCTGGTGGTCCTGCCCACCAACACCGCGAGCTACGGGCCTGAGGCCCCCACGGCGGCCCAGCAGCTTCAGCTGACCCGGCTGCGGGCGGCGGAGCTGCGGCGGTGGGTGGTGCAGTCGGCTCCCTCGGGCATCTCGGCGGTGGTCGACCCGTCGGGCCGGGTCCTGGCCAGCACCGACCTGTACCGGCCCGGGGTGCTCCTGCTCCAGGTGGGGACGGAGGACGTGACGACGCCCTTCGCCGCCCTCGGTGAGTGGCCCGCCCTCGGCCTCTCCGCCCTGGCCGTGGGCCTCGCTGTCGCCCTGGGCCGGGTGGGCGCCCGCGCGGGATCCCTCGAGGTGGGACCCTGAGCCCCTACCCGCCCATCGCCGACTACGCGCTCATCGGTGACTGCCACTCGGCGGCCCTGGTGTCGCGGGACGGCTCGGTGGACTGGTGCTGTTTCCACCGGTTCGACGCGAGCCCCGTCTTCGCCCGGATCCTGGACTGGCGGCGGGGCGGCCACTTCCGGGTCGCACCCGCCGGGCCCTTCGCGGCGACCCGCCGCTACCTTCCGGGCACGAACATCCTTGAGACCCGGTTCCGGACCCCGGGCGGCGTGCTCGCGGTGGTGGACTGCCTGCCCGTCGCTCCCACGTCGGACCCCGGGGTGGCGGAGCGGGTCCACCCCTACCACCAGCTCATCAGGGTCCTGCGCTGCGAGGCCGGGGAGGTGGAGGTGGAGATCGAGTTCAACCCGCGCTTCGAGTTCGGGCTCACCTACCCGCGGCTCGAGATGTCCGGCGAGGACGTGGGGATCGTCTACGGGGGACCGGACGCCCTCGTCCTCCAGTCCCGGGTCCCCATCGCCCAGACCGACCGGTGCGGGTGCGGGTGCCGGGCCACCCTCCGGGCGGGGGAGGAGGCCTTCGTGGTCCTCACCGCCGCCAGGCCCCACGAGGTGCGCGTGGCCCGGCTTGGCCCGGAGGAGGTCGCCCGCCGGGTGGAGGACACCCGCCGCTTCTGGCTGGACTGGTCGGCCCGCTGCCTCTACCAGGGGCCCTACCGGGAGGAGGTCCTGCGGTCCGCCCTCGTCCTGAAGGCCCTCACCAATGCGCCCACGGGGGCCATCGTGGCCGCTCCCACCACCTCCCTCCCCGAGGAGGTGGGTGGGACGCGGAACTGGGACTACCGCTACACCTGGTTGCGGGATGCCGCCATCGAGCTCCACGCCCTGTTCCGCCTGGGCTACACCGACGAGGCCCACGCGTTCATGCGGTGGCTCATGCGGACCACGGCGGGGCGGGCCGAGGACCTCCAGGTCGTCTACGGCGTGGGCGGGGAGCGGCTCCTCCACGAGGTCGAGCTCCCGGGGCTCGACGGGTACCGGGGCTCCCGGCCGGTGCGGGTGGGCAACGGCGCGGCGACCCAGTTCCAGCTGGACGTCTACGGGGAGCTGCTGGACGCCGCCTGGGCCTACCACCGCCACGGCGGCAGCATCGAGCCGCGGTCCTGGGAGTTCCTGCGGGAGGTGGTCCAGGTGGTGGCCGAACGCTGGCGGGAACCCGACGAGGGGATGTGGGAGGTGCGGGGCGGTCGTCGCCACTTCGTCTCCTCCAAGGTCATGGCCTGGGTGGCGGTGGACCGGGCCCTGCGGCTGGCCCGGGAGCTGGGGGTCCGGGGCTCCGTCGGCGGGTGGCGGCGCCTCCGGGCCGCCATCCGTCGCCGCATCGAGGCCGAGGGGGTGGATCCCGAGACGGGCTCCCTGGTACAGGCCTTCGGGACCCCATCGGCGGATGCCTCCACCCTGCTGGCGATCCTCACCGGCTTCCTCGCCCCCCGGGACCCCCGAGCGCGGGCCACCGTCGAGCGGGTCGAGCGTGAGCTCACCAGGGACGGGCTGGTGTACCGGTACCGGGGGCCCGACGGGCTCCCCGGAGGCGAGGGCGCCTTCCTGGTCTGCAGCTTCTGGTTGGTGGACGCCCTGGCCCTGATCGGCGAGGTCGAGCGGGGGCGGGAGCTGTTCGAGCACCTGCGGTCCCTCGCCAACGACGTTGGGCTGCTGTCGGAGGAGGTCGACCCCGAGTCGGGGGAGCTGCTCGGGAACTTCCCCCAGGCCTTCAGCCACGCCGGCCTCATCGGCGCCGCGCACAGGCTCCAGCGAACGCGCGCCCGTTCCGGGCGGCGGGGCTCGGATGGCCGGCGTTGACGCCCCGGTGAGCTGCTGCTAGCGTGCGGCCGACCCCGCGGGTCGTGCACACTTCGCTCCAGGGAGGCGAGATGCGGTCGAGGCGGGCCGAGGGCCGGCGGCCGGGCCGAACGGTACGGGCAACCTCCATCGGCGAGCCGCAGCGCGAGATCGAGGTGGTCCCGGTGGAGGATCCCGTGCCCCGGGAGGTCCCGGCGGAACCCGCCCCCGAGCCGGAGCGGGTGCCGGCCTGATGGACCTGGTCCTCGGTCCGGTCCTCGCGGCTCGGGCCTGGGTCGTGCGGGACGGGCGGCTCTGGTCGACGTCGGTCCCGGAGTGCTGGCCGGTGCGGGAGCCCCTGCACGCGCGCTGCTTCGCCTCCCACGGACTGCTTCGCCGCTCGAGCCATGACGCGCCCCACCGGCCGTGCTCGTGCGGCGTCTGGGGGCTGGCCCGTGCCGAGGACCTCCCGCCAGGGGACCTGGTGCGCGGGGTCGTCCGGCTGTGGGGGCACGTCGTCGAGGGCACCCGCGGCTGGAGGGCGGAGTTCGCCTACCCCCACGCCCTCGTCGGCGACCCGGCCCTCCTCGGGCCGGTGGCAGCCGCCTACGGGGTGGCGGTGCTCGGCTCCTGGCCGCCGCTGTCGGAGGTGGCCCACCCTGGGCGGGCTCGGCGGGTCTGGCGGGCCCTCCGCGGGCGTCACCGCGAGCCCCGCTGGGACCTCCGAGACCGTCACTAGGCCCCCGGGATCGCCCCGTCTTCCCTCACCCTTCGACGAAGTCAGGTGGAGGGGCGGGTGCGAGTGGCCAGGATCTTCAACCCCGGTCCCTGGCTGAGCGCCGGGGGCGGCGTGCTGCTCCTCCTCGACCCCTGGTTCCTCCACTACTCGGGTGACGGCACGGCCCTCGCCCTTCACCTGGGGATGGGCACGGTCATCCTCCTGTTGGGGACCGTGGCTGCCCGGACCCACCCCCTCGTGGCCTGGTCGAACGTGGCCGCCGGGGCTCTCACGGTGGTGCTGTCGGGGACGACCGGGCTCGTGCCATCGGCGAGGGTGGCCGGGGTGAGCGTGGGAAGCGCCGTCGTCCTGGTCGCCCTCGGCCACGCCACGGGGCGAGTGCCTGCGCGAGGGGCTCGGAGGGCTCGGGAGTCCCCCGGCACGTCAGGCCCCTCCTTGGGCGACCGGGCGAGGCACCGAACCCGCAGGTGGGCTCCGAGCGGGGCGTCCGGACATTCGGGGAGGGCGCCCCGGAAGGCGGCGGCGACTCCCGCCCGATCCCGCCCCACGGGAACGCCGCGACGAGGGTCCCCCCCCGAGGCCAGGGCCGGGCGGATCCCCGCCGGGGGGAGGGCCCCCACTCCCGCGGTGTCTGGGGCTTCCGGGGGGTTGCGCCGGAAGGGACGAGGCTCATTTCGGGGAGCGGGCCGACTAAGGGGAAGACGGGCGGCAGGGCGTCCGTTCCACGGAGTGAAGGGTTCGCCGCCCTGATGGGAGGAAGGCGTGCGACAGGTGAGGATCGAGAAGCGGCGTCGGCCGCGCCGGCGGAGGCGGGACGAGGTGCTCCCCCTGGACCCTCGGGACCCCGACGTCGTCCGGGCCAAGGGCATCCGAGGCGCCGGGCCGGACCCCGTCTGGAGGGACGGTCGCCGGAAGGCGGCCTGAAGCGCCCGCGGACGTGGACCGTGGTGGCCGCCGTCGGGTGGGCGGTGCTCCTGGGGGCCCTCCTCCTCTGGGAGGGGCTTGGCCTCCTCCGGGGGGACGACGCCTGGCCCACGCTGAGCGACCTCTTCCGGGCCACCCTCCGCCCGCGGGTGGGTCGAGCCCTGGCCTTCGCCGTGTGGCTGTGGGTTGGCTGGCACCTGTTCGTGCGGGGCTGGCGGTTCTTCCTCCGCGAGTGAGGGGGCACCGCCCCCCGGCGAGTCGGAGGCCCACCGTCGATCGCAGGCGATGGCATCCCCGGACCCCCTCCAGCCCGTAGGGCTCCTGCGCCAGGTCGTCCTCCCCCTGACCCTGGCCTACGTGTGGTTCCTGTGGATGATCCTGGTCGTGCTCCGCCGGGGACGGTCCCGGTCCTCGGCAGGGCGGGGCGGGGCCGTCACCCGCCTGCCGACGTGGCGGAAGCTGGCGGCCAACCTCGTGGGGACCACCGGCCTCGGGTACCTCCTGTTCCTGGTGATGGTGGGGGCCCACTGCGTGGGGTTCAGCGACGGCCGGGGTTGCCTGCACTCGGCGCTGTCGGGGGGAGCCTTCCTGGCCTTCGCCGTGGGGCTCCCCACCTTCCTCGTGGCGGGCTGGCTGGAGGGGCCCGGGGGGCGCAGGCTTCGCCGGCACCTCGGGTCCCTGGCGGCCGGGACCCGGCGCCGGCTGCGCGCCGGACCGCGCGGGCGCCTCGGTGGGCGCCCCGCCGCGACGAAAGCCAGGGAGAGCCTGGAGGAGGAGGCGTGGATCCCGCGGCGACGGTCGACGGCCCCACCGTCCCCCGGACGCGGGTGAGGGGCGTCCGCGTGGACGGGTCCGGAGGGGGGCCGCGGACCTGGCCGAAGGACCGCGTGTGCGCCGCCCGGGGGTGCGGCACCCGGCTCTCCATCTACAACGGCGGGGACTACTGCTGGGTGCACACCCCGGTTCGGTTCCCCCCGGGCCCGGTGGGGCCCGGCCGGCGGCGTCGGGTGGAGACGGTCCGGGCGCTCGTCGAGGGGCGGGCCCGGTAGCCGGGGCGTCCCGGCGGGCAGCCCGGGCCCGAGGGAGGGGTGCGGGGGGCGCGCCCCGGCGGGGGCGACCCCTTTTCCCGCCGGCGGCGACCAACAGGAGTGTGGGCGGCCCGTCCACCGGCGTGGGCTGCCCGGAGGAGGCATGGGTATGGGCACGGGAAGGGTCGTGGCTGCGGTGGTCTCCTTCTGGTTGCTCGTGGCGGGAGGGCTCACGGCCTGGACCTGGGCGATGTACCGGCTGTTCCAGGAGGGCCAGGCGGTGCTGGGGGCCGTGGTGGGCATGGCGGTGCCGGCGGCCGTGACCGCCGTGTCGCTGGTGGCCTGGGGGACGACGCGGGAGGCGGGACCGTGATCGCGCCCGTCGTCGGAGCCACCGCCCCGTACGTGTACATCGGGGTGATCGGCACGGCGGTGGCGACGGCCGCCGTCTATCTCGCCTACCGGCTCCTGCGGTCCTTCTGAGGGGGGTGGAAGGCATGCCGTCGCTGCCCACCGGGGCCTACGTCGACATCGGCTTTGTCTCGACCGTCGTGACCCTGATGCTGTTCCCGTGGGCGGGGAGGCGGACCTACCTCGCCTACCGGACCCCCGTGTTCATCGCCGGGGTCGTGTTCATGCCGCTGTTCCTCTACGTGGGGGCCGTGCTGTCCTCGGGCATCGAGCCGGCCTTCGTCCGGACCACCCTCCTGCTGGTGGGCCTGGGCGGCTTCTGGGCGTCCGCCGTCGTCCTCGCGCTGCCCAGGGTCCACGGCGAGTACGTCCCGGGCCTCGGCTTTCGCCCGGACCTGATCCTCCCCGGCGGCGTGCTGTTGGTGAAGGGGATCATCCTCACCGGCCTCGGGCTGATGCTGGGCTTCCAGCCCGAGTTCCGACTGCCGACCTGGAACTGGTGGGGGTTCGCCCTGGCCTTCTGGGGGATCATCACGGTCATCCCCCTCAGGGGGATGCTGAAGATGCTCATGCGCCGGGGCCGGCTCCTGGGTGAGCCCTGGCCCACGACGTGGTGGGCGGTGGCCCTCCGGGAGCACGTGCTCTTTGCCGGCCTCATGGTCCTCATGTACGGGTTCCTGAACGCCTTCATGGGCACGGTCCCCTTCACCGAGCTCGTCGTGCGCAAGTGGATGGCGTGGCTCTTCGTCCTCGGAGCCTGGGTCCTCATCGTGCCCCTGCGGGCCTGGTTCAAGGCCACCGTCCGGGAGGGGGCGGAGGCCTGGTGGCAGACCCTGGTCAAGCAGGTCCTGCTGTATGCCGGGACGGGCTCCCTCATCTACGGCTTCGCCTCGTCCTTCATGAACCGCTGGATGATGCTCCGCCCGGGCACGAACCCGGTGGGGTTCGGCATCGGCGTCGGGCTCATCTCGGGCGGGTTCCTGCTGGCCGTGCCGCTCCGGGCGGCAGCCCTGCGGAACGAGTGGGCGGCCACCGTCCGCATCGTGGTGGGACGGATGTGCGACGTGCCCGAGGAGCGGCGCCGCGCCTTCGTGGCGCGACGGCTGGCGGTCCTGGTGGGCCAGGCCGAGGACCAGCGCAGGGGCAACATGCGCCGGATGCTGGAAGGCCTGGTGCGGGCCGGCGAGGAGCGGCGCCTCCGCTTCCTCGGCACCATGGCCGACCTGCTGGGCGAGCTGCCGGACGACGCGCGGGAACGGCTGGTGCTCTCCAACGCGGCGTGCCTGGGTGAGCTGCCCGACGAGGCCCGGCGGGAGGTCATGAAGGGGATGATGGCCTCGGTCTCGAGCCTGTCGGAGGACAAGCGCCAGCGGGTGATGGGGACCATGAGCCGGGTCCTGTCGGCCTGAGGCCCGGGTGGCGTGCGGGCGGGCCCACCCGGGTTGGCCCCGGAAGGGGAAGCCCCCCGGGCCGAGACGAGACGACGAAAGGGTGTTGTGGCCGAGGAAGGGAGGAGGCCATGGCCATGGACATGCGGGACATGGTGACGAGCCTGGCGGCCCTGGACGAGGACGCCCGGCGCACGATGATCCGCTCGCGCCTGGAGTCCTTCGCCGGCATGGGCGACGAGGAGCGTCGCCAGGGCATGGCCGGCATGCTGCGGGCGGTGCACGAGGCGCTCTCCGCCGAGGACCGCCAGAAGCTCGTGGCCAGCAGGACGTGGGCCCTGGCCCAGCTGCCTCACGAGACGAAGGTGACGCTGATCCGGAGCCACCTGGCGGCCCTCCAGGAGCTGCCGGAGGACGCCCGCCAGCGCGAGATGGAGGCCACGCAGGCCGCCGTCGGCCAGCTGCCCGAGGCGGAGCGGCAGGCCGTGATGTCGGCCATGCAGGAGGCCCAGGCCTAGCGGGCACCCCTGGCGACCCCCTCGGCGGCCCCAGGCGACGAACCGAGGTGGAAGCGGAGTCGCCCGGCGTGTGTTGGTAAGGACGGGCACGCCGAAGGCAGGAGTACGTCCAAGGGGGGCGTACGCCGAAAGGAGGGGTGCATGGGCGATCTGGCGCTGGTGCTGGTGGGCGCCACCCTGGCGACGCTCGGATGGTACTGGGGGGGCGTCACGGACAGCCGCACGTCGTCGGTGGCGCTCGGGGCGGCCGCCGCGGTCCTGCTCGGGGTCACCATCTTCGCGGCGGCGGGTGGGCCCCCGGCCCTCCCCGTCTGGGCCCTGGCGGGGGTGACCGGTGTGTGGGCCGGCCTGATCACGGCCGCGGTCCGCTGGGAGGTCGGCGGCGACCGCACCCTGGGGCTGTACAGCCTCTTCGTGGCCCTGGCCGCCGTCCTGTCGACGGTGGGGCTCGTACGGGATGCCGGGGCCCTCACCGTGACCGCCCTGGGCGCGCTGGTGGTGGCCGTGGCGGCGGCCCTGATCTTCATCTCGGGGGCGCTGATCCCGGCCGTCCGCGGCTTCCGGAGCTTCGTGGGCTGGGTGACGCTGATCGCCGGGGCCGTCGTGGCGGTGCTGGGCTTCGGGCCCTCCATCGGCCTCAGCTTCTGAGCCGACGGGCGGTCCGGGGTCCGACCTGGTCCGGGAGGCCGGGGCAGGGTGCCCCGGCCTCCCGCCGGTCGTGAGGGCGTCGTGAGCGAGGACCTCTTCCAGGCCATTCGGCGAGAGGCCCGGGACCTCTCGGAGGAACTGCCCTTCGGGGAGTACCTGGAGCGGGTCCGGGGCAACCCGCGCCTCGCCCGCACGGCCCACGCCCTGGTGAACGACATGCTCCGCGACGCCGGCGTCGAGGTGGGCCCCGACGGAAGGCCCCGCTACCTGCTGTTCCGGGACGAGCTGTTCGGGGCCGAGGAGGCCCTCCGGCAGGTGGCCGCCTACTTCGCCGCCGCTGCCCGCGGGCTGGACATCCGCCGGCGGATCCTGCTGCTCGTGGGGCCGCCGGGTTCGGGCAAGTCGACGCTGGTGAACCTCCTGAAGGCGGGGCTGGAGCGGTACACGAGGACCCCGGAGGGTGCCGTCTACGCCATCAAGGGGTGCCCGGTGCGGGAGGATCCGCTCCACCTCCTCCCCCCGCATCACCGCGCGGCCCTGGGGGTGCCCGTGGAGGGTGAGCTGTGCCCCCACTGCCGGTGGCTCCTCCGGGAGGTCCACGGAGGGGACGTGGCCCGGGTCCAGGTCGAGCGGGTGGTGTTCAGCGCCGCCGCGGGCGTTGGGATCGGCACCTTCGTCGCCACCGACCCCCGCTCCGAGGACCTCACCCGGCTGGTGGGACAGGTGGATCTGTCGCTGCTGGCAGGGGCGTCCCTCACCCAGGCCCGGCGCGCCTTCCGGCTGGACGGCGAGCTGAACGCCGCCAACCGGGGCCTCGCCGACCTGGTCGAGCTGTTCAAGATGGACGAGCGGTTCCTGGCCGCCCTCCTCACCCTGGCCGAGGAGCGGGTCATCAAGCTCTCCGGCCCGGGCCTGCTCCACGCCGACGAGGCCGTGGTGGCCCAGAGCAACCTGGCCGAATACGAGGCCCTGGTGGCCGAGCCGCGGGCCGCCGCCCTGCGGGACCGCCTGGTCGTGGTGCGGGTGGGCTACGTCCTCCGGGTGGCCGACGAGGTCCGGATCTACGCCAAGATGCTCCGGGAGGCGGACCTCGGCGCCAGCCACCTGTCCCCCCTGGCCCTCCCGGCCGGGGCCACCCTGGCCGTGCTCAGCCGGCTGGAGCGGCCCGAGCGCGGGGCCGGGCGCCTGCTGCGGAAGCTCCGCCTCTACGACGGCCGCTTCGTCCCCGACGCCGACCCCGAGGAGGCCGAGGCCCTCCGGGCCGCCTCGCCGGGGGAGGGGCTCACCGGCCTGTCGCCGCGGTTCGTCGTGAACCAGGTCTCCAACGCCCTGGCCCAGGGTCCCGAGTGCCTGAGCGGCATGGACGTGCTGATGACCCTCTGGGAAGGGTTGTCCCAGCGGGCGGGGTTCAGGGAGGAAGAACGCGAGGGCTGGTCCGAGCTGTTCGGGCTCGCCAGGGAGGAGTACGACGAGATGGTCCGAAGGGTGGTCCGTCGGGCCATGGTCTCCGGCTTCCAGGAGGCCGCGGCGGCCCTGGCCCGGGACGCCCGGGAGGAGCTCACGGCCTGGTCCCGCGGCGCGCCGGAGGCGGAGCTGCCGACCGTCCGCCGCCTGGAGGAGGCCCTGAGGATTCCGTCGTACCGCCGCAACGCCCTCCGGGAGGTGTGGCGCCGGCACCTGGCCGATGCCGGAGCGGAGGCGCCGCACCGGGCCGAGGGGCGCCTGGAGGAGGCCGTGGAACGGGTGCTGCTCCCCGACTGGAGGCAGGCGGCGGCGGCCCTGGTCGGGACCGAGGAGGGCGTCGAGACGGCCCGGCAGCGCCGGGCCCAGCTCCGGGGGCGCCTCCTGGCCGAGGCCGGCTTCTGCGAGGCCTGCGCCGACGACGTCATCGCCCACGCCGCCCGGCTCGTCGCCCCCCGGCGGGAGCGGCGGGCGGGGGCCAGGACGCTGCGGTGGCTGGGAGCGTGACGGACGCCGCCCCCCCGGTCCCGGGCGCCGCCGGGGAAGGGCCGGCCGGGGTCTACTACCTCTTCAAGGACATCGACGGCCCCGAGGCGGAGCGGTTCTGTTCGGCCCTGTGGATCACGGCCCATGCCGTGGCGCCGACCGGGGCCATCACGGTGTTCGTGAACACCGGCGGTGGGTCCGTCGGGGCCGGCTTCGCCATGGTCGAGATGATGTTCAAGGTCAAGCGGGACCTGCGGGTTCCGGTGGAGACGGTCGTGCTCGGCTACGCCCACTCCATGGGAGCGGTGGTGGTCCAGGCCGGCGACCGCCGGCGGATGGGCTACCTCTCCACGATGATGCTGCACAGTGCGTCCTGGCAGGTGAGCGGCCGCGACAGCGAGGTCTTCCGGGACCTCAAGAAGCTCTCCGACCACTACCAGCGGACCATCGCTCACCTGTTCCACCGCCGCACGGGGCTCCACACGGAGCCCTGGTGGCGACGGTTCATCTACTCGGGGAAGGAGCGCTACCTCTCCCCCCGGGAGTGCCTGCAGCTCAACCTCGTCGACGAGGTCTGCGAGCTGCTGGACGAGTGCTACGTGTCCGCCGGTCCGCTCCTCCCGCCTCCGGCGCCGCCCCCCGGGGAGGGCTGAGGGTGCCGATGGGCGCTGACCCCTGGCGCAACGTCTCCCCCGTCCCGCCCGTCGGCTGCGTCAGCCTGGTGGAGGGGAGCACCTTCATCATCTCCGACGCCCGGGGCGACGTGCTTCCCGGGGCCGCCCGGGGCCTGTTCCACCGTGATACGCGGTTCCTGTCCCGCCTGGAGCTGCGGGTGGACGGGGCGAACCTGGAGCCCCTGGCTGCCAGGGCCGTGGACCCCTACTCGGCCCGGTTCGTCCTCCGCGTCCCCCGGGAGGGTCCCGCCGAGTCCCCCCTGGTGGCCGTCCGGAACCGCTTCGTGGGCCAGGGACTCCACGAGGACCTGGACGTCACGAACCACGGGCTCGAGCCGGTGACCCTCACCGTCGAGTACGTGATCGACGCCGACTTCGCCGACCTCTTCGAGGTCAAGGCCCTGGGGGCGGGAGGGAAGCCGGGCGTCCTCCGGCGGGTCCTGCCCGCCGAGGGGGTGCTCGAGCTGGAGTACGCGCGGGACGGCTTCCGCCGGGCCAGCGAGGTCCGCCTGAGCGCCCGACCGGAGGAGATGACCGAGTCCGGTGCCCGCTTCCGGGTCTCCCTCGGGGCGGGCGAGACCTGGCACACCTGCGTCGAGGTCTGCCTCAACCTCGACGAGGAGCGCTGCCTGCCGAGGTGCCGCTGCGACGCCTTCGGCACGCTCCCCGTGCCCCTGGCCAGGCGGGCCGCCGACTGGCGCCGGCGCTTCCCCGAGGTCCGGTCCGGGTCCGACGCCCTGAACCACCTGTACCGGCAGAGCGTGGACGACCTGGCGGCGCTGCTCATGCCCGACCCCGACGGGGCGGGGGACCTCGTGGTGGCGGCGGGGCTGCCCTGGTTCATGACCCTGTTCGGACGCGACGCGATCCTCACCGCCCTCGCCGTCCTCCCCTTCGACCGGGAGCTGCCCGCAGGCGTGCTGCGGACCCTCGCGCGCCACCAGGGACGGGAGCGGGACGAGGACTCCGAGGAGGCACCCGGGAAGATCCTGCACGAGCTGCGCTTCGGCGAGCTCGCCCGCCGCGGCCGTCGCACCGCCTACTACGCCACCGTGGACGCCACGCCCCTGTTCGTGAGCCTCGTCGCGGAGGCCTGGCGCTGGGGCCTTCCGTGGGAGGAGGTGGAACCCCTGCTGGGAGCGGTCCGGCGGGCCCTGACGTGGATGCGGGAGTTCGGCGATCTCGACGGTGACGGGTACCTCGAGTACCCGGGAAGGACGGACTCGCGGGGCCTGCGCAACCAGGGCTGGAAGGATTCCTGGGACGCCATCCAGTTCGCCGACGGCAGGATGGCCGAGGGGCCCATCGCCCTGTGCGAGGTCCAGGGCTACCGCTACCGGGCCCTCCTGGACGCCGCGGAGCTGCTGTCGACGGTCGGCGCACCGGAGGAAGCGCGGCGGTGCCGGGAGGAGGCCGCGGCCCTCGCCGAAGGCTTCCGCCGCGACTTCTGGATGCCCGGGGAGACCTTCCCGGCCCTGGCCCTGGACGGACGGAAGCGGCCGGTGGACGCCCTCGCCTCCAACGCCGGCCACGTGCTGTGGAGCGGGATCCTCTCCCGGGAGCAGGAGGTGGCGGTGGCGGCCCGGCTCCTCGACCCGGACCTGTTCAGCGGCTGGGGACTGCGCACCCTGGCCACCTCCAACCGGGGGTACCGCCCCGTCTCCTACCACGCGGGGAGCGTGTGGCCCCACGACACGGCCATCGCCGTGGCGGGGCTCGCCCGCGCCGGGTTCGTCGCCGAGGCCCAGACCCTGGCCCGGGGCCTGCTCGACGCCGCCCCCCACTTCGGCTACCGGCTGCCGGAGCTGTTCTCCGGCTTCGACCGGGAGCGCTTCGGGTTCCCCGTCGGCTACCCGACCGCCTCCAGCCCCCAGGCGTGGGCGGCGGCCTCCGTCCTGCTGCTCCTGCGGGCGCTCCTCGGTCTTCGCCCGGACCTTCCCGGTGGCCGCCTGGAGTTCCGCCCCACCGTCCCGCCCGAGCTGCTTCCCCTTCGGGTGGAGGGCTGGTGGGTCGGGGGCGGGCGGCTTTCCGTCGAGGTGGGGCCCGCCGGCAGCCTGCGCCTGCTGGAGGTCCCGGCGGGGCTCGAGGTCGACCTCGTCTCGAGCCCCGAGGGCCCGCCGGGAGCCGCCGGTGACTCCCTCGGGCCGCCCCCCGCGACCAACTGATGGGGGAGAGGTTGGAGCGTCGCGATGGGGGCGTCCGGCAGGTCACCGGGGTACCGGGCGCGCCTCCTCGCCGAGCGGCGGGCGCTCCTGGCCGAGGTGGCGAGCCTGGCGTCGGTCCGGGACGACCCCGGGGAGGAGGTGGAGCGGCGCCTCCTCTGGATGTCCCTGAGCCGGGGGCTCCGGGAGGTGGAGGACGCCCTCCGGCGGCTGGACGAGGGCAGGTTTGGCCTGTGCGAGGAGTGCGGGGTCCCGATCTCCCCGGCTCGGCTGCGGGCCTTCCCCCGGGCTCGTCGCTGCGTGGTCTGTCAGGCCCGGGAGGACTGGCGGACCCGGGCCCGGCGGCAGTCCGCGGACCCGCCGAGCCTGTGGGGAGCCGGCCGGTGGGCGGCCGGCTGACCGCGGCCCCGGCGGAGCAGGCGATGGCCGTCGGGCTCCGCGCTCTCCTTCGCCCCGGCCCCTTCCGCCGTCTCCTGCTGGGGCAGGCGGTCTCCTCCGCGGGCGACTGGGTGGGGACCCTGGCCCTGGTGGCCAGGGCCTTCGAGCTGACGGGCTCCCCCGTGGCCGTGGGAGGGGTCCTCGTCCTCCGCCTCGTTCCCCCCCTCCTCGCGGCCCCCGTGGGCGGGGTGCTGGCCGACCGGTTCGACCGCCGGCGGGTCATGGTCGCCAGCAACCTGGCCATGGGGGCCCTGGTCCTCCTGGTGCCCTTCGTCAGCCTGGGACCCCTGTACGCGATCGCCTTCGTCTCGGAGAGCCTGGCCCTGCTGTTCCTCCCCGCCCGGGACGCCGCCGTCCCGGACCTGGTGCGGCGGGAGGCCCTCGCCCAGGCCAACGGCCTGGTCATGTCCACGTCCTACGGGGCCATCCCGCTGTCCGCCGCCCTGTTCTCGGGACTCCGGCTGGCCTCGGAGCACGTTCCAGGCTGGGTCCCCCTGGCGGGTGGCCTCCACCGCTACCCGCTGCTCGTCCCCTTCGCCTTCGACGCCGTCACCTTCGTCTTCGCCGCGGCCATGGTGGCGGGCATCCCAGCGGGGTCAGGGTCTGCCGGCGGCGGGGTGCGTCTCCTGGGCGACCTGACGGAGGCCGTCCGACACGCGCGCCGGACCCCCGGGGTCCCCCCGCTGGCCGCCGGGGTGGGGGTGTCGATGTTCGGCGGCGGGGTGCTGTTCGCCCTGGGGATCGCCTACGTCCACGACACGCTGGGGGCGGGCGACGCGGAGTTCGGGTTCCTCACCTCCCTGTGGGGGGTGGGCATGCTGCTCGGGGTGGGGGCGGTGCGGCGGGTCGTGCCCGCCGGCGAGGGGCGTGCCTTCCGGGCCGCGGTGGCGGCCTCCGGCGCCATCCTCGTGGCCATGGGACTGGTGCCGGTCCTGTCCCTGGCCTACCTGGCGGCGGTGGCCTTCGGCGCCGCCTTCGCCGTGGGCCTCGTCCTGGCCATGAGCATCGTCCAGGGGGCGGCCGACGCCGGGGTGCGGGGCCGCCTGGTGGCCGGGGCCCACATGCTGTTCCGCGGGGGGCTGGCCCTGGGGGCCCTGGGTGTCGGCGGTGCCGTCGCGGCGATCCCCGCGGCGCCCGGGGGGCTGCCCCTCGACCCGAACCAGCTCGGGCTGGTCCTCGGCGGGGCCGTGATCCTCACCGGGGCCGTGGCCTCCCGGGGCGTGGGACGCGCCCCCCCCGGGGGACGGCCGGTGACGCTACGTGCCTTCCGGCCGGCGGGCGACCCGCCGGCCGATGAGGACGGCCACCGAGGCCAGGACCGCGAGGAGCACCAGGAGCGACAGCTTCGCCTTCCCTGACACGTCCCTCACCTCCTCTCACGCCGGGGCGGCCTCCCGCACGGTGAGGTCGCCGAGCCCCTGGAGGCGCTGGCGCACCATGAGGAGGGCGGTGGCGCCCTCGCCGGTGGCCGAGGCCAGCTGCTTCGTGCTCCCGGCCCGGACGTCGCCGGCGGCGTAGACGCCGGGCATGGAGGTCTCCAGGCGCCCGTCGGTGACGACGAAGCCGGCCCCGTCCAGTTGCACCGCGCCGCGCAGGAAGCCGGTGTTCGGGTCGAGCCCGATGAACACGAACACGGCAGCGGGGGTGAGCTCCCGGCCCTCGCCGGTGGCGCGGTCTCGCACGGTGACCGTCCCGAGCCTCCCCTCGGCGGTCTTGCCGAACTCGACGACCTCGGTGTTGGTGTGGATCTCGAACTTCGGGTGGCTCCGGATCTTCTCCTGGAGCAGGGGGGAGGCCTTCAGCTCCGGCATGAACTCCACCAGCCGGATCCTGTCCGCGAACTGGGCCAGGAACAGCCCCTCCTCGGCGCCGGAGTTGCCGCCGCCCACCACCATGATCTCCCGGGCTCCCCGGTAGAAGGGGCCGTCGCACGTGGCGCAGTTGTGGATCCCCGCCCCGATCAGGTCGTCCTCGCCGGGGACGCCCAGGCGTCGGTAGGACGAGCCGGTGGCGATGATCACCGCGTGGGCACAGTACTCGTCGCCCCGGTCCGTGGCGACCAGGATGGAGCGCTCGTCGACGGGGCGGACCGACCCGACCTGGACCGCCGAGAGCATCTCCACGCCGTAGCGGCGGGCGTGGGCGATGAGCCGCTCCGCCAGCTCCGCCCCGCCGATCCCCTCCGGGAAGCCGGGGTAGTTGTCGATCCGCTCGGTGACGCCGGCCTGTCCGCCGAGGGCGCCTCTCTCGATGACGAGGGCGTCGATCCCCTCCCGTGCCGCGTAGATGGCGGCGGCCAGCCCGGCTGGCCCGCCGCCGACGATGATGAGGTCGTAGAAGCTGCGCCCCGCCCGGAGTCGGAGGCCGAGCTTCTCGGCCAGCTCCGCGTTGCTCGGCTCGGCCAGGAAGGACCCGTCGGGGAAGACGATGGTGGGGATGATCTGCTTGCCCCGGTTCTTCTCGCGCACGAGGGCGGCGGCCGCCGGATCCCTGTCGATGTCGATCCAGTCGAAGGGGATCCGCTGCTCGCCGAGGAACTGCTTGGAGCGCCGGCAGTCGGGGCACCACGGCGCCCCGTACACCTTGATCTCGGCCATGTCGCGTCCTCCTCTCCTCGTCCCCGTCGTGGGAGGACAACGCCCGTCTCCCGTCTTCCCTTCCGGCCACGACGAGTCTCCCAGGTCCGGGGTTCGGCGGGGGCACCGGGACCCCGCCGGCCCCCTCGGGCGACTAATGCCGGCGGCGACGGAAGGAGGAAGGTGGGCGACCTCTACGGGTGGGTGGCGCTGGGCCTCGGCCAGATGGTGGCCTGGCCCCAGGTCCTCAAGCTCCGCCGGGAGGAGGGGGAGGGGGTGTCCGTGCTCACCTACTCCATCCTCCTGGTCTCCATGGGTTTCTACCTGGTCCACGGGCTCCGGATCGGCGACGTGGTGACCGTGGCCTCCGTGGCCCTGGCCCTGGTCCCCAACCTCCTCATCCTGGGCTGTCTGGCTCGCCGCCGCCTGGTGACCCGGCCTGCGGGGTCCCGTCGTCAGTCCACGCCCGACGTGGGGGTGACGCGGAGCGCTCCCAGGCCGCTGCACACCGGGCACGCCTGGCGCTCCACGAGGAACTCCCGGAGGAGCCTCCGGGCTCGGCGGAGCCTGGACTTCACGGCGTCCACGGTGGTGCCGAGGATGCGGGCCACCTCCTCGCTGGACCGGCCCTCCCCCAGCCGCAGCCGGACCACCTCCCGGTACGTCTCGGGGAGGCTGGCCAGGGCCCTGCCCACGTAGCACTCCTGAATGGTCGCGTCCAGCTCCTCCTCGGGCCGCCCGAAGCTCGCCTCCACGAGCTCCAGGGGGTCGGCGTCCTCCTCGGCCCTGGGCAGGGTGAGGAGGTGGTCCCGTTCCCGAGAGGACCGGCGGAAGGCGTCGATGCAGGTGTTGTGGGCCAGGCGGTACATCCACGTCCCGAAGGCCGAGTCCCCCCGGAACCGGGGCAGGGCGGTCAGCATGCGCAGGAAGATCTCCTGCACGAGGTCGTCGGCGTCCTGGCGGTCCAGGCTCATCCGGCGGGCGCAGTCGCGGACCCGTTGCTCGTAGCGGCGGATGAGCTCCTCCAGGCCCTCGTCGAGCTGCCCGGAGCAACGGAGGGCCAGTTCCTCGTCGCTCAGGCTCCGCCAGTCCACCTGCTGCCGCATCGAAGGTCCTCCTCTCCTCGCGCCCCCGCCGTCGTGGGCAGGGCGGGTCCCAGCAGGCGCCCCAGGAGCGCCCGGTGTCCGGCCACCCACCGGTAGGTCGCACGGAGGGCCGCGTCGGCTCCCGGCAGCGCGCCGAGCAGGGCCGCCAGCCTCCGGGTCCGGGCGAGCAGCCGCAGGGTGGGCAGCACGGCGTCCTCGCCGGTCCACACCCCGCCGGCCGCCACCACCAGGTGGAACCCGGCCTCCCGGCGCTCGGGGGGGAGCCGGGCCAGGTCCACCGCCGCCCGGGGGTCGGTGAAGGGCAGGGGCACCACGGCGCCTCCCGGGTCCAGCCGCCGGACCAGGCGGGCGAAGGCTCGGCAGACCCCGCAGGCGCCGTCGTAGAGGAGGCGGGCGGGGGCGCCGGCCTCGACCTCGGGGCCTCCGGTTCCGGGGGGACCAGAACGACGCCCCCGGCGGTCGCGACCCCCGCCGCCTGCCCCGGCGACCAAAGGGGTGACCGGTTCGCCGGGAGGCGTGACGTGACCTGGTGGCTGTGGATCGCGTTGTTCGTGCTGAACGCGGGGCCCATCTCGCTGTTGCTGGCCGACCGGATCCTGGGGTGGCCCGCCCCCGGGGTGATCCGCGCCCTGGGTCTGCCCTGGCTCCTGGCGGTCGGGGCCCTCCTCGCCTACGGGGGCGCGGCGGACGAGCCCGTGGTCGCCCTGGTGGCGTGGGGCGCCCTGGGCGGTCTCCTGGCCACCGTGGGCCTGGACGTCGTGCGCCTGGCGGGCGTGGCCCTCGGGCTGTTCCCCATGGACATGCCGATGATGTTCGGTCTCATCGCCCTTGGCCTGGCCCCCCGCTTCCAGCGGCGCCTCATCGGCCGTCTGGTGGAGCACCTCTCCGACCTGCCCGAGCCGGACCGCCGGACCATGATGGCGGCCCGCCTGCCCGCCGTCGCCCGGCTGGAGCCCGCCCTTCGCCTGGCCGTCGTCGCCGCCATGATGGGCGGTCTCTCGCGCCTCCCCGAGGAGCCCCGGCGACGGGTCATGGCCACCCAGATGGCGGTCCTCGCCGAGCTGCCCGAGACCACCCGGGCCACCCTGCTGGCCGCCATGGACGAGGCCGGCCGGGGCGTGGACCGCGTCCCCTACGCCCAGCCCCGGGGGCTGCCCCGCGTCCCCATGGCCACCTTCCGTGGGTTGGCCACCCGGGCCCTCCCCGACACCCTGGCCGAGGCGGGGACGTCCCGCGCCGCGGTGGCCCTCGCCGGCTACACCTGGCACGTGCTGAACGGGGTGAGCTTCGGGGTCATGTACACGATGCTCGCCGGCGACGGGAACTGGGGACTGGCCTTCGCCTGGGGCGCCTTCGTCTGGCTGGCCATGATGATCGCCATGCCCGCCATGATGCCCGCCATCCGTTTCCCCGCCTGGTTCCCGCTGTGGCCGCTCCTCGCCCACCTCGTCATGGCGGTCCCCATCGGAGCCGTCGCCCTGGCGTGGGTCTCGCGGGTCGACGCGCAGGCCGCGAGCCTCTTCCGTCACTTCTGAAGGTCCTTTCTTTCCGGAAATCCGGCTCTACGATTGTAGGAGACCCGTTCCGGGCCCGCCGACGACCAAGGAGGGCATGGACCGGTGCCCCCTGTGCGGTTCGCCCCTCGAGTGCCGCGAGGACGCCCTCGCGGTGTGGTGTTGCTCTCCCGAGTGCGGGGCCTGCTTTCGGGACCTCAACCTCGCGGGGGCCGCCCGGCGGTTGGCGTGGGAGGGTGGCGCGGAGGGGGCCGGGGCCGTCCGGGGCGAGAAGCCCGGCGGGGCTGAGCCCGCGACCCCTTCCGGGGCCGGCAGCGACTAATGGGCAAGCACTGGGTCGAGCAGGAGGACGTCATGTGCCTGTGCGCGTTCCCCGACTGGGACGAACTGGAGAAGCTCGAGGCCGAGGTCGAGGAGAAGGTCACCGCGTCGGCGGAGGAGCGCCCCGCGGCCGACAGCTGCTGCGCGCCGGCGCGGGTCGAGCTGGAGAGGGAGCGGGCCTGAGGTTCGGGGCGCGCCTGTCCTGGGCACTCGACCGGGCCGGGGTGCCCTTCGCCTACACGCTTACCGTCTGGGGAGCGGGGGCCCTGTGTGTGGCGCGCTTCGGCCGGCCGTCGGCCGGCCAGGCGTTGCTCTTCGTGACCGGCGCCAGCCTGGGCTTCCTGGCCCTGGCCGCCGGCGCTCCGGACCTCCGCCGGCCGGCGGGGGACGAGCCGCTCCGGCTCCAGGGGAACGTCGCGGCCCTCCCCGCTGTTGGCGCCGTCTACCTCCTGGACCGGGTCGTGGCCGCGGCGCACTGGAACCTGTTCCTGTCAGCCCTGGTGGCGACCCTGGTCTACTTCCCCGTCGTGGCGCTGGCGGCGGGACGGCGCGCCACCTCGGTGGGTCCGAGCTCGGTGGGTCCGAGGAGGAGGCCCGTGGGGTGAGCGCCACGTCCTGGGAGCTGGTCCGCCCCGGGCGGCCCCGGCGACCCGGTGCGGTCGGCCGCGGGCGCGCCCGCCCCCTGCCCCGGCCGACCCGGCTGGGGCTCGCCTCCCTGGTCCTGGGGGCCGCCGCCATCCACCTGGGGCTCACCCCGGAGCACGTTCGGGAGGGCCTGCACTTCGGGGCCTTCTTCCTGGCGGCCACCGCCTTCCAGCTGTGGCTGGCCGGGGCCCTCGTCCTTCGCCCCGGCCCCCTGGTCTACCGGGCCGGGATCTGGGGCAGCACGGCCCTGGTGGCCACCTGGACGGCGACCCGATTGGTGCCGCCCCCGGGGGCCGGCCGACCGGAGCCCGTCGAGGTCTGGGGGCTCCTCGCCGCCGGCCTGGAGCTCGCCGCCGCCGTGGCCGTCGTCGGGCTCCTGCC
>CAYVCH010000016.1:18418-20600 GCA_964449755.1 uncultured Actinomycetes bacterium | reverse complement strand
GGATCTGCCGCCAGCGGCCCTTGACACCGAGCCCGGTCCGTGGTACGAGGAGGGAAACACATGACGCCCGAGGCAATTGACCCAGTGGCCGCGTCGATTCTCGACGCGGCCCGAGGGAACCCCGAGCTGGGGGTTCCCTGTTTCGTGGGTCCCCCCCAAGAGGGGAAGACCCACTTCGTCGCCGCCTACGCGGCCTCCCGGGGGCTGTCCCTCGTCGTCTGGAACCCCCAGACGACGGAGCCGGAGGAGGCCGCCGGCTTGCCCCACAAATACCGGTCCGGGGGCCAACTCCGGGCCACCTATTCGACGCCCCCGATGCTCCCGGAGGCGTTCGTCCGGGACGTCGAGCGGGGCCAAGGGGATCGCTGGATCATCTTTGTCGATGAGGTCGACAAAGCCGAGAGATACAAGCTCTCGGCGTTGTTGACATTCTTCTCGGCGCTCGAGCACCGGCTCGGGCGCTTCGTCATCCCACCCGGAACGCTCCGGGTGGCCGCCATGAATCCGCCCGAAGCGCCGCTCCCCGAGGCCTTGGTCGAGCGGATGCTCTTCATCCCCTGGCCCCGGACGCGGGAGACGCGGCTCGTCGGGGTGGAACCGTGGTTCCGCCCCCTGGCCGAGAGCATCCTCGGGGACTCGGTGCCCCCCATCGAGTTCCCGGCCCGAACCGCCACGAAGGGGGCGATCCACCGGCTCCAGGCATGGGGCCGCCTGGACGTCTTCTGGCGGGACGAGGCCCTCCGGGAGACCGTCGTCTATGGACTGCTCCCGAAGAAAACGGCGAGCGAGACACTCGCCCGCCTGAAGGAGCGCCCGACTCCCCGGTGGGAGCTGTGGGCGCAGGTGGTGCGCCCGCAGGATCTGCGGTCCCAGTTCGTCGAGGTCGCCAACGCGGCCCTGGAGGCCGCGGGCCCCGAAGGGGTCCAGGCGATCTTCGCGGCCATGGTCGAGCGGGGCCAGAACGACCCGACCGGGGAATGGACCCGGGCTGTGGTCGACCTGCTCGACGACTATCCGACTCTCGCGCGCGTGGGGGTCGGAGTGAAACTCCCGACGAAGAAGGGGGCGTAACATGGTCCCCGAGCTGGGTCGCCGTCTGTCCCGCCGGGTCCTGGAGCTCGTGGGCCCCGGGACCCGAGCCTTCCTCGAGGCGGTGGACGAGGTCCGAGAGGACCCCTCGACGCTCGCCACCGCCTTCCAGCAGGGGAAGCTCATCCTCTTCCTCCCCCCGAGCTTCTGGGAGGAGGAAGATGCCGTCCAGGCCGAGCTGCTCCGCCACGAGGCGGGGCACCTCGTCCTCAATCACCACGGCCGCCGGGGCGAACGGGACCCCGCGCGGTGGAACCTCGTCTGCGATGCCGCCCTCCACGAGGTCGGCGTCGCCGACCCCGCCCGGATCCAACGGTGGCGGGGCATGCGGGGGAAACCGGCCACCTTTGAGGTGCTCGGGATCCCGCCGATGCCGCCCGAGCTCGCGTACGAGCTCCTGCGGAGCGGGGGCGGGGGCTCGGAGGAGCCGGGAGCGCCGCAAGGGTGCGGCTCGGCGTCGTGGTCGGACCACGACGCCCGGTCCATTGCCCGGGAGATCGTGGTCTCGGGCCAGGTCGCCCGAGCCGACCCCCGGTGGGACCCCTCCCGCCAGGCCGGGACCGGACCGGGGCTCGGGCGGGACGTCGCCGAGGCGGCCCCCCTCCCGCCGTGGATCCGGGCCGTCCTGGAGTTCCTCCGCCTCGGTCTCGTGGTCCCGGAGGGCCGGCGGCGCTCGTGGCTCCGGGACTCCCGGCGCGCGCCCGGACTCTTGCCGGGCCGGACCCGTCGCCACGACGGATCCGGAACGTTCCTCATCGACGCGTCGGGCTCGATGCCCGACGACGTCCTCGGGAGCGTCCTCCGGGCGGTCGTGTCCACGCCGGGTCTCCAGGCGAGCCAGGCGTACGTCTTCGACGCCGAGGTGCGGGGTCCGATCCCGCTCTCGGACTTCAACCGCCTCAGGCAGGCGCTCCGCTCCGCCGGGGGCGGAACGTCCTTCCAACCGCCGGCCCAGGTTCGGACCGGGTCGGTGGTGTGGATTACCGACGGATACTCCAGCGACGGGTGGCCCGAGCGGTACCACCCGGAGCTCTGGGTCATCGCTCCGGGGGGACAGGCACCCCCGCCGGACCGTCGATCGATCCGGTGGGAG
>CAYVCH010000016.1:15015-18318 GCA_964449755.1 uncultured Actinomycetes bacterium | reverse complement strand
GCGACTCCCGATCGGCCCCCGACGGGAGCCAGACTCGAACCGGGCTTCCCCGACGGGGTGAGCGTCCGCCGGAAGGGCCGCCGTCCGCACACCGTCACGGTGGCGCTGTGCGGACACCTCTGCGCCCAGTTCGCCCGTTGGTGTTGTGCGTGCTACTCCACGCCCCCCCGGCCGTGTCGGATTTGTCGACAGCGAGACCGCTCTCCCCGTCGGGGGGGACAGCCCAAGGAAGGAGGCGAATCACCATGATTCTCTGGCTCACCATCCCCGTCTTCGCCGAGGCCGGCACAGAGATCGCGCCGGCCTCGGAGGACGCGTATTACCTGGTGCGGATTCCCCGCCGGGACGGGAGACTCCTCGTCGGGTACGCCACCCGGGCGGAGCTCGGCCGAGTGCTCTTCCCGACACGCCCGGATCCCCCGAGGGAATCCCCATGAAGCCGCGCGTCGGTCAGCTCCTCCGCCTGGATCCCCCCCGCCGGGGGATTGCCTGTGTAGACCCGACCCGCACATCCCTGGTGTACACGTACGCGTTCGTCAGGACCTGCGGCCACCTCTGCCGCCTCTTCGCCCCACCGAAGTGCTGCGCGTGCGAGAGGTTCCTGCCCTGGGCCCACCGCTGCGAGGTCTGCACGTGGCGAGAGTCATGACCGTCGGCGACGGGGTGACGGTCTGGCCGGAGCTCGACTACGCCTGGCGGGCAGTCCAGCAGGGGATTGCCCTCAGGCTGGGGGGAGGCCTACTCCCCTACGTCTACGTGAGACTGTGCGGGCACCTCTGTCGGCTTTCGGGGTTCCCCGCCGAGCCGCTGTCGACCCTCTGCTGCGCCTGCACCCCCGTCGAGGTGCCTGAGTCCTGCCCGATCTGCTGTGCCCGGTAAGATGTACGCCCACGAACGCCGCCCCCGACGACCCGCAGGCTCCCCGACCCCTCCGGTGTGGCCTCCGCCGGCGGAGCACGCCTGGCCGGAGGTCGAACGCTACCTCCGCGGGCGCGGCCTCGACCCGGCCCTCGCCCGCCACGCCGGATGGTACCCGGCCGAATGGGCGGGGGCGCTCCGGGTGGTGATCCCCGCGCTCACCGCCGGACCTCCACGGTTCTGGCAAGCCCGAGCCATCACCGAGGCTCCGGGGGTGCGACGCTACGAGAGTCCCCGAGCGCCCCGAGGGGAAGCCGTCGTCGCGGTCTTCCCCCCCGGTGCCTCCCACGGCACCGTCCTCGTCGAAGGACCGTTCGACGCCCTCGCGGCGGCCGGGGAGGGGTACGTCGGGATCGCCTGGATGGGGCATCGCCCCACCCCGGAGGCCCTCGACTGGGCTCGGGCCCTCGCGCGGCCGCCGGTGGCCATCGTCGCGGACCGAGACGCGACCGTTGACGCGCTCCGGATCTGGCGCCGGTTCCCGGGCGCGCGCTACGGCGAGCCGCCCCCGCCCTACAAGGACCTCGCCGCCTGCCCCGGCGAGGTCCGGAGGAGGTTCCTCCATGGCCTCTTCGAAGAAGCGGGCGACGTCTAACCCCCGCGTCCCGGAGCCCCCGACCGCCGCCGGACCCGAACGGGACGCCTGTCAGCGCTGCGGGCTGTTCCGCACCTGTCGGCGGCCCTTCATGCCCGCAGAAGTCCCCCGCGGGTGGACGCGGCGGCTGCTCCTCGTCGGAGAAGCTCCCGGCCGCGACGAGGACGAACGGACGGGGCGTCCCTTCACGGGCCTCGCCGGGCGGCTCCTCCGGAACGCCCTCGCGGAGGCCGCGTTCCGCCCGGAGGACGTCGCCTTCACGAACGCCGTCCGGTGTCGCCCGCCGGGGAACGCGACCCCGACCATGGGCCAGATCCGATGGTGTCGACCGTTGCTGCTCGGGGAGCTCGCCGCGCTCCAGCCCCAGGTCGTGCTCGGACTGGGCACGACCGCCGCGCGGGCCTTGACGGACCACGGGGGGGCCGTCGTCACCCGGCTCCGCGGGCGACGCCTCACCGTCCCGGGGTGGCAGCCATGAGCCAACCGCGCTGGCTCCGGGGGCTCCCCGCGAAGCTCCTCTCCGCCGACGAGGAGCGCGCGCTCGGGGCCGCCCTCCGCGCCGGGCAGGACGCCGCGCGTCACCGGCTGGTGCTGGCCAACCTCCGGCTCGTCGTGACCATCGCCGGGCGCTGGGCTCCGCTCGCCCCGCCGACGCTCGACTTCGAGGACCTCGCCCAGGAGGGCGTCGTCGGGCTCCTCGACGCGGCGCGTCGGTTCGAACCCCAACGCGGATACCGGTTCTCCACCTATGCCACCTGGTGGATCACCCATCGGGTGCAACAGGCCGTCCAGCGGGCTCGCCGGGCTCGCTGGCTCCCCAACCATGAGGCGCCGGCCCCGCGGAGCCTCCCCGTCGGGACCCTCGACGGGCCGCTCGCGAAGATCCTCCCCGACCGGGGGGGAACCCCGGAGACCGCGACCCTCGCGCGGCTCCGCGGCCAGCGCCTCCTCGCGGCCCTCCGGAGCCTCCCGGCTCGCGAGGTCACCATCCTGTGGCGGCACCGCGTCGACGGGGAAACCCTCACCCAGATTGGCCGGGACCTCGGCCTCAGTCGCGAGCGGGTCCGTCAGCTGGAGGCGCTCGCCATCCGGCGCCTCCGGCGACGCCTCCAGCGGGCGCACCCATGACCCCCCGCCGTCTCGTCCCGTGCGCGTGTCCCGTGGAGGGCTTCGGCGTCGACGACGGAGCCCGCGCCATGGTCCCGGCGAAGGCCTGCCACATCTGCCAATGCGGGCATCTCTGCCAACAACCGCACCTGGGTTCCCGCCGGTGCTGCCAGTGTCACCTCCCGGTCCGATGTCCGATCTGCGCCGAGCGCCTCTCCCAGTGGGCCGCGCAGCGGATGACCCCACCCCGATGACCCCCACACCCGAACCCGCGCTGCACGCCTGCCCGCGCGCCGCCCGAGGGCTCGCCACCCTCGCGCAGTGCGTGCACGTGTGTGAGTGTGGGCATCTCTGCTCGCATCCTCCCGCGCTATCGCCCATGACCTGCTGCCAGTGTACCCCGCCGCGAGGGGCGGAGCTGATCGACCCCTGCCGCGTCTGCCTCCAGCGATGACCACCCGGGCGGTGTTGCAGCTCTGCCGCGGCCTCGACGGCGTCCACGTCGCGGTCGTCGACCGGACCTGGACCTGCCACGTGTCTGCCTGCGGGCACCTCTGCGTCGACCGGAGGGCGCGCTGTTGCCAGTGCACCGGACGAGACCCCGCCGGCACCCCCGCCCCTTGCCGGATCTGCTGGGCTCGGCTGACCCGACTGGCCTCAAGCCCCAGCCTCGGCGTGGCTCG
>CAYVCH010000016.1:13182-14915 GCA_964449755.1 uncultured Actinomycetes bacterium | reverse complement strand
GCGACGTCGGCTGCGCCCGCCTGGACCTTGATCGTCTCACCCGGAGGCATCCATGGCCCTCGTCCTCGTCACGTACCACCCCGCGTCCCTCCTCCCCGGACGAGCCGGCCGAGGCGGCCGAGGCCCGTCCCGCGCGGCCCTCTGGGCCGCCTTCCGGGCCGATCTCCAACGGGCCCGGGCCATCACCACCCCCGCCTCGAACCCGAACCCCGCGGGGCGCGAGTGGCCGCCGTCGCGGGCCATCGCGCTCGACACCGAGTTCGACCCGGAGGGACACCTGCTCACCTATGCCCTCTACCACCCCTCCCGGGGGGCCCTCGTGTGGGACACCGGGGACCCCCCGGACGGCCCCCGGCCGACCCTCTCGGACCTCCTCCGGGGCCACTCCCCCCCGGCGGCGGGTCCTCGACCAGCCCCAGACAGCCTCTGTACGGGCCGGAAAGGGCCCGAGGATCGCATCCGACGAGGGGGTCAAGGGGGGGATAGCGACCCCCCCTTCCCCGAACGATCCTAGGGCCTTTACGGCCCTCGGAGGACGACGATGAACCCGCGCGCCGCCCTCGCCCGGGTGGGCCCCGCCATCGTCGCCACCGTCGAGAGCATCCCCTCGCGGACGACCTGGATCTTCGTGGCCCCGTGCGGCCACCTCTGCCGGCGGACCGAGATCGCCCTCGAGGGCACCCCCTGCTGCCGTTGCCTGGACGACTGGCCCTGTACACTCTGTCTCCAGCGAGACCCCCGGGGACAGCTCCCCCGGAACTGGCGCGGACGATGACCCCTGCACGCTTGGGACGGTCGGATCTGCGACGCCCGCCCGTCAGCGTGACCGCCTACGGCCTGACCCTCCCCGTCCCCGCGGGGCCCCTCCTCGTCCTGGAACGGCGCGCCTCCGCGCCCCTCCGGTGGTGGTGGGTGGCCCTCGACCCCTGCGGGCATCTCTGTGGGTTCGTCGGCGGGTTCGTCGACGGCTCCCCGGCTTGCTGCACCTGCCGCCGGATCGCGGGGCATCACTGTCGGGTCTGTGCCGCTCGGAGGGCCCGATGAGTCCGTCCATCTCGCTCGGCCTGCGCCATCTGCGCCGAGCGGCTTGAGCTCGACCGGAGGACCCCATGAGGCCCCGACGACGACCGCCGCCGGCGTGGACGCCCGCCTTCGCCGACCGCTGGGGGCAATCGGCGCTCTTCTGGGAGTCCGCGGGAGGGGGTGTCTCGACGGTGTTTATCTACCCCTGCGGGCATCTCTGCGGCCATCTCCATGCCCTGTCGGAGCGGTGCTGCACGTGCCGGCGGGGGCTCGACCCCGAGGAGTGTTGCGGCATCTGTCTGCGGAGGTCCCGATGAGTCCCGAACCCGTGAGCCTCTCGCTGAGTCCCTCCGGGAAGAAACTCCAAGCGGTCAAAGAGGGCCAGCTCCGGACCGCTGTCGCCATCCAGCCCTGTGGCCATCTCTGCTGGCACTCTCCCCCCATCTGGGGCCCCTGTTGTTCCTGTGCCCGCCGGAGTTGGAGCCTGGCGTGTCGGATCTGTCTCCAGAGAACCCCTCGGGGCCGGAGAGGGGCCCGAGGGCCCTCCCCTGGGGGACCCTGAGGGTCTCTTCCCCCTGGGGATCACTCTAGGGGATGCTCCGAGGTGCCTACGAGATATGGGGTCTATCCCAGGGGGTCCTACAAGATATTGGGCCCACCCTCCTGGGACCTACGAGATATGGGGTCCGTACCCCTAGGGGACACTAGGG
>CAYVCH010000016.1:4580-13082 GCA_964449755.1 uncultured Actinomycetes bacterium | reverse complement strand
CCACCCTCCTGGGACCTACGAGATATGGGGTCCGTACCCCTAGGGGACACTAGGGCCCTAGGGGATACTAGGGCCCTACGAGATATAGGGTCCATATCCCTAGGGGATACTAGGGCCCTAGGAGACACTAGGGACCTAGAAGATACTAGGGCCCTAGGAGATTGGGATATGCCTAGGGGATACGACGAGGTCTTGAGGGTACCCTCCTGGGACCCACGAGGCATTGGGGTCTGCCCCTATGGGTCTATCCCCTGGGGTCCCTATGGGACCCTGAGGGCCCCTTCCCCAGGGACCCTCGAGTCCCTGGGGTCTCTGAGGGTCTCTTCCCTGAGGGCCCTAGGGGTCTCTTCCCTCGGGCCCCTCGGGGCCCTGAGGGTCTCCTCCCCTGGGCCTCCAGGGCCCAGGGGGGAGACCCGGAGGGCCCCGGAGCCTTCGGGAGTCCCCAGCCTATGACCCCCCGTCTCATCCTGACTCCCCCGATCAACGGGCACGACTTCCTGGCTCTTCTCAGGGCCGTCCCAGGACCCCGCTCCGCCCTCTATCCCTGTGGGCATCTGTGTGGACATACGGCCCAGTCCCCATGCTGGACGTGCCTCCGCCAGAGCCATCTGAGAAACTGGCTCTGCGGGGTCTGTCAAGCCCGAAAGACCGGACGGGCTTGACAATGCCCGTCCGGTCTGCTACGAACGGGAGGGATCGCTGATGGAGCTTGCCTTCGCCTCCCCCGATCAGGTCCTGCTCGCCGGCCTGGCGCTGGTCTCCTTCGCGGCCGGAGGGGCCGTGGGCTTCGTCCTGGGGTGGGGGGCTTCGGCCCTTCGGCCACGGCTCCGCCGATGACGACGTCATCCTCCCCTCCGGTCCTCCTGGTCGGGCACAACCTCGCCGAGGACCTCGCCCTGCTCTGGGAAGCTGGGATCATCCCTCCGCTGGAGGCCTATGCCCGGGGGGACGCCGTGCTGGACACGCTGATCCTGGCCCGACTCGTCCGGGAGGATCGCCCCTCCTTCCGGCTGGAGGACCTCCTCGCCGAGGAGGGTGAGCCGATTGAGGGCTGGAAGGCCCGGACGGCCGGAAGACCGGTCTCGGAGTGGAGTGCCGAGGAGCGCCGGGACCGGTGCGCTCGAGATGCCGAAGCGGCGTGGCGTCTGGCCCGACGGGAGCTCCCGAGGCTCCGGGCCCAACCCCGGGGCGTGCTCAATCTCCGCGCCTGGACCCGGGTGGCGATGGTCCTCCAGCGCCTGTCCCTCGCGGGGATGATGCTGGACCGCGTGGCCCTGGACGCGCTCCGAGCTCGGACCCGGGCCACGCGGGAGGCCGCGCTGGCCCGGCTCCGGACCCGAACGGGGCAGCCGGAGTTCTCGCCCCGCCGCTCCGCGGCGGTGCGGGAGTGGTTGTACACCACCCTCGGGCTCCCGGTCCTCGCGCGGACCGAGACGGGCCTCCCGGCCGTGACCCGGTCGGTGCTCCAGGCCCTGGCCGAAGACACCGAGGGGGAGACCCGGGCGGCCCTCCAGGATCTCATCGCGTGGGGGGAAGCGGAGAAGCTCTGGACGACCTACGTCGAGGGCCTCCAGGCCCGGGCGTGGGTCGTCGCGCCGGACCGGGCGTGGCTCCCCGGGCACCTGACCGTCCTCGGGGCCCGAACCGGCCGTCGAACCTCCGGGGAGGGGATCAACGTCCAGAACTGGCCGCCGGAGGTCCGGCGGCTCGTGGTCTCGCGGTGGCCCGGCGGGGCCATCCTCGCGGCGGACTATCGCTCGCTGGAGCCGGTCATCCTCGCCTGGCTCGCGCAGTCGGAGGCCCTCCTGGAGGCCTTTACGACCGGGGGCGGGTACCGCACGATTGCCCGGACGCTCCTGGGCGTCGAGGTCGCGGAGGGCTCGACGGAGTACCGGGGGATCAAGGCGATCGTGCTGGGGGTCCACTACGGGGCGGACGCCGAGCGGACGACCGCCCCGAACCTCTGGCGGCAGGGCATCCGGTTCTCGACCGACCCGCGGGCCCACGCCGCGCGGACGCGGGCCCTCCAGGACCAGTACCTCCGGGCCTACCCCGAGGTGGCGGCGTACATGACCCGGCAGGCGAACGCCCTCCGGCGCGGCCAGGGGATGATCGTCCTCCCCTCCGGGCGTCGGATGCACCTGGACGCCGCCGGGGGCACCCACGCGCGCAACCAGGCGATCAATGGCCCCATCCAGGGGACCGCCGCGGAGGTGACCGCGGCGGCCCTGTGGGACCTGGAGACGGCGATCCTCCGGGAGGTCGGCCTCTCGCGGGCGGCGTGGCTCTCGACGCTCCTCGCGGAGCGCCGCCGGGCCCGGGACGCGCGCCGATCGGGCCAGCCCCTCACCCCGCCCGCCGACCGCACCCCCCGGCTGATCAACGAGGTCCACGACGAGCTCGTCCTGGATCTCCCCGAGGCGACGCCGCGGTGGATCGAGCTCGTCACCGAGACGATGCGCGCGGTTCCCTCGCTCCGGCGATGGGTCCCGGTCCTCGCCGGGATCCCGTTGCGCGTCAAGGTCGTGGTCGGCCCCCGGTGGGGGGAGGCCGCGGGGTGAGCGGGCGGTCGAAGGTCCACGCGGCCCTCCCCGGCCATCGGCGCCACGGGTCCGCCCGGGTCGTCCTCGTCGGCCCGTGGGCGGGGCCGTGCGTCGCGGAGCACCCGCCGTCGCACTGGGCGCGGAAGGGGGGCCCCGAGACCTTCCACGTCTGGCTGGCGCGGGAGGAGTGCGTCTGCGGGGCGACGCGGTGGATCGAGATCGGGGACCCCCGGGCCCGGCCCTTCCGGGTGGCTCGGGGCCGCGCGTGGACCCCTCCGGGGGCCAGCGGGTCCCCGACCCCTCCGAAATCGCCCGCCTACGGGCCGCAAACGGCCCGAGGATCGCGTTCGACCGAGGAGTCAAGGGGGGGATACGGACCCCCCTCCGCCGAGCGATCCTAGGGCCATTTCCGCCCCGTACAGGGCAAATGTCCAGAATCCAGACACTTCGAGGGGGCCCGCCGAAAAAATCGCTGGCGGCCCGACGGCGGCGGGCTATAACGAGTATCGGGCGCGAAGGGAGGACGCGATGGCGACGCGAGTCCGACTGTCTCGAACTCGGCGACCGAACCTCCTGGCGGGGGGGATCCGGGAGGCGGAGCTGACCGCGTTGATCCAGACGATCCGGGAAGCCCGAGCGGCCGGCCGGGGGTTGAGCGTGTTCGTGTGGATCAACGGCGAGGACGATCGCTCCCCCGGGGCGGTCTCGATCGATCTCGAACGGCCCCGGGAGGGTCCGCCAGCCCGGGGTGGGGGTCGGCCGATTGGCTCGCGCGGGTCGGCCCCGGCCCCGGCTGGCGGGCCCGGGGACCGGAACCCCCTCGGGCGGCTGCTCCGCGGGGCCGCCGGGGGAGCCCCGCCCGCGGCGCCGGCCCCGGCGGAGGGGGACGACGCGCTCGACGGCCTGGTCTAGATGCGGGAGTGTCCGATGCCGGAGACCCTGCGCGTCGACCGGCTCCCCGACCGGGAGGGGGAGCTGCTGGCGGCCGTGCGGGCGTGGTTAGCCGAGCGCGAGCGGCAGCGTCCGGCGGGCGTGCACGTCTCCGACTTGCTCTTCCCCCGGCGGGGGTACTGGCGGATGGTCCACCCCCGGCCGCCGTCCGACCGGCAGGTGGGGTACTTCGTCGTGGGCCACGTCCTCCACGCGTTGGTCCGCTCGTGGGTCACCGGGGGGGAGCCGAGTCCGTCGGATGCGGGGGTGTGCTATGAGGCGGAGCTGGAGATCTACTATGCGCCGGATCACCGGTTGGGGGATCGGATCGTGGAGATCAAGACCACCCGCGTCCCCCGGATGGCGGAGACGGTGGACGATCTGGCCCTCTATCTCCGACAGCTGGGGGTGTACCTGGCGTTGGAGCGTCGGCCGGTGGGCGAGCTCTGGGTGCTCTACCTCTCGGCCCGGGAGGCGGATGGGCGGACGGTGCCGCGGATCGGCGCCTACGAGGTGGAGCTCCCCCCCGAGAGCCTCGGCGAGATCCGCCAGTGGGTCCGCGAGGCGCGGGCCGCCCTGGTGGGGGCGGTCGCCGCGCGGGATCACCGGCGGCTGCCGCTCTGCGCCGAGTGGTTGTGCAGCCCGACCCAGTGCGAGTGGTGGGAGCCTTGTCGCCCGGAGGGGCGGTACCCGGAGGGAGGCCGGCGATGAGTGAGGCGGAGACGGCACTGGCGGTCTTTGCGGAGCTCCTCCGGGGGCCGACCACGGACGGGGCTCAGAAGCGGGCCGCGGGGCTGAAGCCCCCCTGGTGGGCCGATGCGTCCCACGAGGCCGCGCTCTTCCGCCACCTCGCCCGCTGGAAGGGCGGCGAGGATCGCGATCCCGATTCCGGGGCCCATCCGCTGGTGCACCTGGCGTGGCGGGCGCTGGCCATCGCCTACCGCGAGCGGGTGGGGGCGGTCCCGCCGGAGCGGGTCGATGCCGCCCGCGGCTGAGCCGCGGTGGTCCCCCGAGCTGGAACGCGCGATCCTGGCCGGGGTGGTCTGGGGGGCGATCCCGGTGGAGCAGGTCTCGGAGCGCGCGTGTGCCTCGACCCTCGGGCGCCGGACCCTGGCGGTCATCCACGCCCTCCGCGCGGAGGGGGCCACGTTCCCGCTCAGCTGGGAGGCCGTCGCACTGGGGTTGACGCATCTCTTCGGCGTCGAGGGCCCGGCCGCGCGGGAGTGGGTGACGTCGCTCCAGGCGGCGCTGCCGGCGGCCTCGGGGGCCGCGGCGGTGCACCGGCGCCTCCGCGAGCGCTACTGGCTGATGCGGTTGGCCAACCTGGCCGCGGGCCAGCTGGAGCGCGGCGAGTTCGCCCCGGCGCCGCTCTGGCAGGTCCTGAGCGAGGCCGTCGCGGCGGACACGCCCCTGGCCCCGATGGCCGAGATCTGGTCGCGCGGGTCGCTCGCGGCGCCCCCGCGGCTCCCGGTGCGCGCCCTCCCGCGGTGGACGGAGCGGGTCGGCGGAGGGTTGGTGGGCATCACGGTCTTCGCGGGCGAGCCGGGGGTGGGGAAGTCGACGCTCGCGTGGATGATCGCGCTGGACGCCGGCGAGGCGGTCCCGGTGCTGTACTATGACTTCGACAACGACCTCCCGACGCTGGTGGAGCGGACCGTGGGGATGATCGGCGAGGACCTCCAGGACCTCCAGGCGGCGACGCGCCGGATCTATCTGCGCGAGTCCATCCAGACCCTGGAGGCGGACCTCCAGCAATGCCCCCCGCCGGCCCTGGTCGTCGTCGACCTGGTCCAAGACCTCCCAGCCCCTGTGGAGTACGAGCGCCAGGGGCTGAACCTGTGGCTGCACCGCTGGAAAGCCGTCCGCCGGCGGGGCTACTGGGTGCTCCTGATCTCCGAGGTCTCGCGCGCGTACTACGGTCGGGCGGGCCTGGCGGCGGCCAAGGGGACGGGGGAGATCGAGTTCGCCGCCTCCCTGGCGTGTCAGATGCTGCCGGTGGGCGAGGACGGGACCGAGGCGGAGCTCGTCGTGACGAAGAACCGGCATGGCCCAGCCCGCGGCGCGGGCTGTCGGCTCCGCCGGGAGGGCCTGCTGTGGCGCGAGGTGGATTGACCGTGGCGGAGGCGTCCGTCCGGTTGTCGGTCTCGGAGTTCCTGGAGTTGGCGGAGTCGGCGGGGCGCCTCGTCGTCTGGGACACGGAGGCGACGGGGCTCTCGGGCGATCACCACTCGGTCCTCGTCGTGAGCGTGAAGCCGGTCGGCCGGCGCGCGCGGAGCTGGATGGTCCGCCGGCCCGGGGACGACCGCGAGGTCGTCGCGGAGGCGGGGGCGGCGTTGGAGGCGGCCGCGGGGTGGATCTCCTACTACGGACGGGGGTTCGACTTGCCGATGCTCCAGACGCGGCGGCTCCGCTGGGGCTTGCCGCCGATCGCCATCCGGCCGCACCTGGATCTGTACTGGGTGTTGCGGACCGGGTTGGTGATGTCGCGGCGGTCGCAGGCGCACTACCTCGCGTTCCTGGGGTTGCCCCCCGTCGCCCGGGGGAAGGCGGAGGCCAAGATGGCCCAGAAGATGACCCTCTCCCCGGAAGTCTGGAATGCGGTGCTGGCCCAGCCGCGGCGGTATCTGCCGCGGTTGCGGCGACGGTGTGAGAGCGATTGCCAGGGGCTGGAGGATCTCTACCGGGCCGTCCGCCCCTGGGTGCGGAGGATGGCGCGATGACCCGGTCGTCCAAGTGGCCGTATCGGCTGCGCGTGGTCGGTCCGCACCCCGATCAGCGCGGGGGCTACTACCTCGTGCTCGCGCGCTCGACGCCCTTCGGAGGGGCCTCCGGGCTGATCTTCTCGGTGGATCGGTTGGTCGGCCGGTACTCGCGGGAGGGGATGCCCGTCGAGTACGCGGCGTACCTCGGAAAGGACGAGCTCGTCGTCCGCTTCCCGGCGAGCTTCGACTTCGAGCTGATCGCGCGGGGCGTGTGCGAGCTGGAACCGGTCGACCCGAGCGGGTTCGCCGACCCGCTCGGGCCGGAGTCCCGGTCGGATGGCGAGGAAGACTCCCCGACGCCCGAGAAGGGCTACCTCTAGCCCGCGGACCGTCCTCGGGGTCGATCCGGGCTACCGGGCGATGGGGTGGTGCCTGGTGACGGTGGGCGGGGCGGGTCAGCCGACGGTGGTGGGACGAGGCACCGTCGGGGGGAAGGGGCCGGCCCTCCGGGCGTGGCGGCGGTTGGTCGGGGAGCGATTGCGCGCGCTGACGGCGGCGGTCCCGCTCGCCCGGCCGGACCGGGTGGTGGTGGAGGCGGTGACGCCGCCCTACCGGCGGGGGGCGGTGGCCCTGGCGCACCTGGCCGGGGCGGTGGCGGGGGTCTATTGGGCGCGGGGCGCGGAGGTGCGGTGGGTCTCCCCCGCGCGGGTGAAACCGCTCGCGGCGCGCCGGGGTGATGGAGGGGGATCGGCGCATGAGCGAGACGCCGAAGCGCTATGTCGACTGTCCCTCGACGACCCGGATGGCTCTTGAGATGGCGTCCGCCGTGCCCCCCGGCCCAGAACCGGCTGGGGGTCCCTCCGGGGGAGGCACGGCTGTGGTGGGCGACGCTGCGGCAGGCCGCGCGGGATCTGGCGATCGGCCGGTCGGCCAGCTGGGCCGCCGACGCCGCCGAGTTCCTGGAGTCAACCGGCGTGTGGCTGCTCGAAGCGATGTGGGGGGTGCCCGAACCCGCGGCGCGGGCCGAGATCGCGTGGCTCGCCCGGCGCGGGGCGGCGCGTCGCGGCGCCGGGTGCCCTCGCTCCCGGTCTATGCGGTCATCTGGGAGGACGCCGCCTACGACGATACCGCCCGCCCCGAACCCACCGTCGCCGTGACGTGCGGGGTGGTGCTGGTGACCTCCGAGCGGGAGATTCTGGTGGCGAGTGAGGTCTTCGACGACCGCTCGAGCCGTCACTATACCTCCATCCCGCGGGCGATCGTGCGACGGATCGAGCGCGTCGGTCGGGTGCGGCTGCCGGAGTTCGCGCGGCCGAGCGCGGCGGCCGTGCCGCCGGTCCCGCTGGAGGAGGAATCCCCGTCCGAGGAGGAGGAGGCGGCGACCCCGGACGACGTCGCCCCCGACGACCGTGGCGAATGAGGCGATCTTCCGCCGAGCGGTGGCGTGGGTCCTCGGCTGGGAGGGCGAATGGGCCCGCCACCCTCAGGATCCCGGAGGCATCACGCGATGGGGCATCTCGACGCGCGCGTACCCGGATCTCGACCTCTCCGCGCTCTCCCGGGAGGACGCGATCGAACTCTACCGTCGGGACTACTGGGAGGCGATCCGCGGCCCCGATCTCCCGCCGGCTCTGGCCCTGGTCCTCTTCGACACCGCGGTCCTCTTCGGCGTCGCCGGAGCGACGCGGATGCTTCAGCGGGTGGTGGGGGTGACGGCGGACGGCCGGTTCGGGCCGATCACCCTGCGGGCGGCGCGGGAGCACTGGGCGCGGGACCCGAAGGGGGTGCTGCTCCCGCTGCTCCGGAGTCGGGCGGCGTCCATCCCGCCCGCCTCCCCGTTCGCGGGGGGATGGTGGGGTCGGCTGCTGGACCTGGCGGTGACGGCGGGGGCGTGGCTCGGCCCCGAGGCGGCTGGCTGATCTCGACGGCCGAGTATAACGACGCGCGGATCCGTCTGGCGATCCGCGAGGCGCGCGAGGGGGTGAGTCCGTGGGGGGACTCGACCTGTGGTGTGTCTTCTTCCGGGAGGAGATCGCGTGGGTCTTCGCCCAGACCTTCGGACCGTCCCCCGAGTGGGGTGAAGCCCCGACGCTCTTCGGGGCGACGCTCGCCCAGTGGGCGGCGCTCCTCGGGTGCGGCTAACGAGGGGTCTCCCGAGGGTCGGGCGGGAAGTCCTCGGGGAAGACGCGGGCCTCCAGGCGGCGGAGTCGGTGCTCGAGGTGGGCGACGTGGTTCAGGAGCAGCTCCCGACGGAGGCGGTCGATGAGGCGGTAGAGGAACCCGCCGAAGGCCGTCGCGTAGAGGTAGGCGCCGACGACGAGGGTTTC
>CAYVCH010000016.1:0-4480 GCA_964449755.1 uncultured Actinomycetes bacterium | reverse complement strand
TCCGACGGGTCATCCCGGGTTGCCCACGAGGGGGCGGAGGCTCTGGAGAAGATCGTCGACGCCGGTGACGAAGACCTCATCGAACTCCAGGTTCCCATCCACGCCTCGGGCGCGACCCCAGACGACGCCGACGAGGCGCCCGAGGCCATCGAGCACCGGGGAGCCCGAGGAGCCCGGGTCGACCTCCCGCGATCGCACGATGAGCCGCCGGGAGGGGAGGTCGGGGCTCGGGTCGGCGACGATCGCGGCGGTGACGCGCTCGACCCCGAAGGGGAACCCGTGGAGGTAGACCAGCGTCCCGGGGGCGGGGAACGCCTCCGCGACCCACAGGAACCGCTGGGCGGCGTCCTCGCGGGTCTCCGGCGCGGTGCCGAGGGCGAAGTCGATCACCCGCGGGCCGAGGTACGTCGCGTTGGCCTGGACGACCAGCCGCCAGTCCACGTGCGCGAAGACGACGCCGGCGGTGTCCCGGCCCAGGATCGTCGCCTCCGCGCAGTGCCCCGCGGAGAGCACCCACCGAACGAACGGCGAGGGCAGCGCGGGCAGCACCCCGCCGGGGTGGAGGTAGGCCGCCGTACAGGCGAAGCGGCGATCGCCGGACTCATCCACGCTCCACAGCCGGGAGATCGCGGGGTGGCCCCAGTCCGAGACGGCTCGGACGGGCGGGGCGCTCGCCAGTCCGATCGCGAGCGCGACGAGGCATCCCAGCACCGTCCCCAGGCGTTGTCGCCGAGTCATGGTCGTCCTCCCGAGACCGCCGCGAGGGCCTCCCGGGCCCATTCGATCACCGCGACGTTCGTCGGCTGGTTGAACGTGTCGTAGAGGATCAAGGGCCGGCGCCGCTCCGCGGCCAGGCGCACCGCCTCGATGACGCGAGGCCGGCTGAGCCGGGAGGCCAGGACGGGGGTGCAGTCCGTCGAGGCGAGGATCTCGCCGGTCCCGGTGCGCAAGAGATCCAGGAGGTCCTCGAACCGGCAGACGTGTCGGTCGAGGATGGTTCCCGGCGGGGCCGGGGGGATCTCGAAGCCGAGGTTCAAGACGAGCCGCCCGGGCCGGCCGCGGCGGTCCCACCGCTCGATCGCGAGGTCCTGGAGCCGCCGCGCCCGCTCCCCCTGAGGCTCGGAGACCGGCTCGAACCAGTCCGGGCCCACCTCCCCGAGCAGCCGCTCGACCAGGCCAACCCACTCCGCCTCGGGGACCGCCGCCCATCCGGGATCATTCCAGTTGGCGAGGTCGATGAGGACGAGCACCCCCGCCTCCCGGTGACGGCGGGTGAACTCCGCGAGTCGACGCCAGTCGATCGGGGGGTCCACCCCGCCGCGGGGCGGGGCGCCCTCGGCTTGGGTGAGGGTGAGCCCGGCCGAGGCGAGGTGCTCGGCGAGGCGCGCGGGGTCTTCCCGCTGCCAGGCGTGGACCGAGCTGTACCCGATCGGCGCGGGGGCCCGGGGCGGCTCCTCCGGCGGGGGGGACGGCTCCGTCGGCGAGGGGGATCGCCGGCGGCACCCGACCGCGAGCGCCGCGAGCGCGGAGAGCCATTGCCGGCGCGTCCAATCAGTCTGCATGGGGGGAGTCCTCCGGGAGCCGGCAGACCTCGGGCGAGTGGCCCAGGGCGATGCACGCCGCCTGGAGCTCGCGTTCGAGCCCCAGGCCCCACCGGACCAGGGCGCGGAGGTCCTCATCGGGCAGGATCCAGCAGCGCCGCGGGAGGGTCACCGCCGGGGGCTCCGGACACGGGATGGGGATCGGGACCTCCAACGCCGGCCGCGGCGGGATCGTCGGGCGGAACGGGGAGGGGGAGAGCGTCGCGCAGGCCCCGAGCAGGATCGGGGTGAGGGCGAGGGCGGCCCAGCGGCCCCAGGGGGTCATCCGGATCCTCCGGCGGGAGGGGCCGCTGACGGATGGCCTCGGCTTCGGCGGCCCATTGCGCGAGGTCCCCCGAAAGCTCCCGGGCGATGCGCCGCCGCAGCTCCACCTCGCGCCACGCCGTCCGCCACAGCGCGACGAGGATGGCCGCGAGGAGCTCCGCGAGCCACGCGGGCACCTACTGGACGCTCCCGTCGCGGAGCATCTGGCGGAGCTGGTCCACGAGCTCTCGGAGCCACACGCCAACCGCCCCGAGGAGCGCCCCGACGAGGGGATTCCCCGCCGTCAGCCCCGCGTAGTAGCCCACGATCTCCAGGGCCGCGCCGAGGATCGGGGCGAGGATGGGGATGAGGCGGCGCGGGAAGGCCGGCGCGAGGGCCTTGGCCCCGGCGATGAGGACGGGGGTCAGCGCCGCGATGAGGGTGGTCACGAGGGGGGTCAACCATTCGGGCATGCTCGGGTCCTCCCTCGACGAGCTTACTCGGACTCGATGCTGAAAATGGTGAGATCAGCCCGCGCGAACGGGTCGGTCGACTCGACCCGGAGATGGAGCCGGTGGTCCGAGGAGATCACCATGGTGGGGGTCCACGCGAAGTCGCGGAGGCTGGTCGGGACGTACATCAGGATGGTCTGGGCCCCCGTGCTGATGCGTTGGAGGATGAGGGAGAGTTCCCCGGACGAGCCCATCTCGGGGTAGGCGAAGGTCACGGCCGTGACAATCCCGAAGTCCCTCGATGGCTGATAGGTCAGCAGGATCGTCTGCGGGGGGACGTTGAGCGAGACCGCTGTGACGGTGGTGATGACGGCCCGCCATCCGCCGGGCGTGACGATCAGCGCGCCACTGGGGTTTTGGGCTGGCATCTACTGCGGCGTGACGGTGACGGCCACGATCGCGACGTCGATGGTCGAGGTGTCATCCGCGGCCAGGCTGTCGCGCCCGACGGTCAACAAGAGGGCGAAGGCGTTCGCCGACGGCGTACAGGAGAGCGAGACGGTCGTCGCGGTGGCGACTTGGGCCGTGGTGGGCTGGGCGGCCACCGCGGTCGCGCTGGCGCACATGACGGGGGGATCGAGCCCGCGCGCCCCGCTCCCGACGTCATACTCCTGCAGCTTGAAGTACCAGTGGACGTTTCCCCCGGCGGAGTTGCTCACGGGGTACCACCCGATCGTCACCGAGGCCATGGGGATCGCGGGGAGGGTCCACGACGCCGCGCGGAGGCCGTTGCCCGATGACGTTTCCTGAACGTAGGTGAGCACGCTGACGGCCACGTCCGTGCCGTAGACCGCGGTGCTCCGGGCGGCTCCGTCGTTGGTCCCCGTGAGGGAGGCAGCCGTCACCCAGAGGATGAGGGGCTTCGGAGGGGGCGGAGGTGCGCTGCCCCCTCCGTCCCCTCCCCCGCGGAAGCTGCTGTGGAGCCCGGGGCCCGTGGCGAGCGCAGACCCAGCGGCTACGCTGAGGCCTACGAGGAGGGCGGCGACGATCCGGAGCGGGCGGCGCCTCGTCATGGCGGAATCACCCCCCCATGGCAGCTGAGGGCAAACGTGAGGGCCACACCCGTCGTCGAGCTCGCCAAGCGGATATAGGGTGCGGCGGCGGCTTCCAGCACGGCCACGCCGGCGACCCCGGCGAGGAGCGTCGTATGCGTCCACCAGGTCGACCCGTCCCAGGAGATGTCATACGTCACCGTCGCCGCGGCCCCCGCCTCGGCGACGCCGACAACCTCCGAGGCCGTGACGGGACATCGAAGGACGAGCTGGAGGCCACTGGTATTCTCCGCCGCGGTGACGGAGACGGTCCCGCTGAAGGGGGAGGCCCCCCCGGAGGTGGCCCACCCCACGAGGACCAGCCCGATGAGGCCCCATGTTGCCAGACACCGGAGCCGTGCGCGGGTCATCGAATCACCTCCTCGTTGGCGCGGGCGCGAGCCTCGTGGGCCCGGACGCTCGCGGCATGCCAGATGGCCATGAGGGCGTGCAGACCGAGCGCCGCGAGCTCGGCCAGGGCCGCGAGGGCCATGACCAGGGCGGCCCAGGCGTGAATCCGCGCGGCGGTCCGTTCGGACGTCTCGCCACAACTCCCGATCATGGCGAGGGGTTCCTTACCAGGCGATGGGGGTGCCGAAGACCTGGCGACGCCGGGCATCGAGCTGAACGTCGATCACGCCGTTCGCGCCGGCCGCGCCGGGGGAGCCAGAGGTCCCGCTGAACTGGCTGCCGCCACCGGCGCCCCCGGCGCCCCCGGACCCTCCGGTCACCAGCTGGGTCCCCTCCAGCGCGCCGTCGAACGCGCGAATCTTGATGAGTCCACCCGCTCCGCCCCCTCCGCCGCCCCCGCCCGCTCCGCCGAGCCCGGAGCTCCCGCCCTGCCCCCCCGATCCGCCTGCGCCGCCCCGGGCCCGCAGCGTGCCACTCAACTCCACTCGGTGGCCGATGATGAGGATCTGGCCCCCCGAGCCACCTCCGCCTCCGTCCGCACCTCCGAAGTCGTCCTGCGTCGATCCGCCCTGGCCGTTGCCCCCGGCCGTCCCGTCCATGCTGATCAATCCCGAGATGCGGACCGTGGTCGCGATGAGGGCGATCGCGCCGCCCCCATCCCCGCCCCGCCCGCCCGTGGTGT
>CAYVCH010000015.1:0-21153 GCA_964449755.1 uncultured Actinomycetes bacterium | reverse complement strand
TCCGGCTCACGCACCCCTCCCCCACGCGTGCACCTCCTCAGGACGGGACTAGCTAGCCGCCGCATGATGAGACAGAGAGAGCGCGCGCGCAAAGTCCCCCGTCCGGGGGATAGATCACCTCCGCCGGCTCGCTGAAGCTCCGCGACCGAACGCTGGGGCCCGGCGGGACGCTCGGCCCGCTCCTCGTCGGGACCTACGTGGACGGGCGCCTGCGGTGGGTGGGGCAGGTGGGGACGGGGTTCGCCCAGGCCACGCTCCGCCGGCTCCTCGAGGACCTCGCGCCGCTCGAGCGCCCCGACCCGCCGATCCCCGACCCCGGGCTCCGGGCGGTGAAGGGGGCCCGCTTCGTCGAGCCCCGCCTGGTGTGCGAGGTGGAGTACCTGGAGCTCACGCGGAAGGCCCGCAAGATGCGGGGGCCCTCGTTCAAGGGCCTCCGCCCCGACCTCAGAACGGCTCGAAGCCAGCCCGGACGAGGATGGCCCGGACCTCGCGCTCGGGGAGGCCCCGGTCCACCAGTTCCCGGTACAGGCGGAGGGCGGCGAGACTCCGCCCGCAGCGGGGGCAGAAGGCGAAGTGGTCCTCGCAGGGGGTCTCGCACCACGGGCAGCGGGTGACCTGGATCCGGCGGTCCGGCTCGAGCCCGGTGTCCGCCAGGGCGTCGATGTAGCCCTTGCCGTAGTCCCACTGGATGTACTCCTCCTCGCGGACCTCGAAGGCCGGCTCGTGCATCCGGGGCTCCCCGGTCTGGAGCAGGTGCTCGAGGTTCTCCCGGAGGAGGTCCCACTCGTAGTAGTGGTTGGACCCGCAGTCCGGGCAGGCGATGACCACGCCCTTCACCCCCTGGGGGGCGAAGACGTCCCGCATGGAGGCCAGGTCCTCCAGGTCGGCCTCGACGTTCTCCCGCTCCTCCCCCTCGAGGGGGACGGGCTCCTCCTCGTCGTGCTCCATCAGCCCCCTCGCTCCCCTGTCGGCCGGAGGCTCCCGGAGCCCTCCGCGGGCGACCCTCTGGACAGCACCGACGCCGCGGCGAAGGCCATCGGGAAAAGCCTACCCGACGGCCAGACGGACGCCGTCACGGGAGCACCACGGCCACGGCCGGTCCACGCGCGCCCGGAGCCCCATCGGGGACCTGCGTCGTCCGCGGCGCCTGGCGGCCGGTCCTGCCACCCTCCGTCCGGCCACGCTCGGGAGGCCTCACCCGCCCCCGGCCAGGGCCCGCTCGATGGCCTCGATCTGCTCGAGCACGCGCTCGGGCGCGGGGCCGCCCGGCCCCGAGCGGGCCGCCACGCTGCGCTCGGGGTCGAGCAGGTCGGCGCCGCCGGGGACCCCCAGCGCCTCCCACTCCTCGGCCGAGAGGTCGCCCAGCGTGCGGCCCTCGCCGTCGAGGCGGCGGAGCAGCTCGCCCACCCGGCGGTGGGCCTCGCGGAAGGGCACCCCGCGGGCGGCGAGGAACTCGGCCACGTCGGTGGCGTACAGCTCCGGCGCCAGGGCGGCCCCGCGCATGACCTCCGGGTGGAACCGCAACGTCTCCAGGCACCCGGTGAGGGCGGGGAGGACGAGCTCGAGGGTGTCGGCGGCGTCGAAGGTGGGCTCCTTGTCCTCCTGCAGGTCACGGTGGTAGCCGACGGGCAGCCCGCTCAGCACCGTCGTGAGGGCCTGGAACGCGCCGGCCAGGCGACCCGCCTTCCCCCGCGCCAGCTCGAGCACGTCGGGGTTCCGCTTGTGGGGCATCATGCTCGACCCCGTCGCGTAGGCCTCGTCCACCTCGGCCCAGCCGAGCTCGTTCCAGCGGATCACGTCGGCGGCCAGGCGGGAGAGGTGGGTGCCGAGGATCGCCCAGGCCGCCAGGAGCTCCTGGACGACGTCGCGGTCGGAGACGGCGTCGATCGAGTTCTCGAAGGGGCGGTCGAAGCCCAGACGGGCCGCCGTCGCCCGGGGGTCGAGCCCCAGGGTCGAGGTCGCGAGGGCCCCGGCCCCGAGGGGGGACGCCGAGGCCCGCCGGGCCCAGTCGGCGAGGCGCCCGCGGTCGCGCAGGAGGGCCCAGGCGTGCGCCAGCAGGTGGTGCCCCAGGGTCACCGGCTGGGCCGGGCGCCCGTGGGTCATCCCCGGCATCGTCGTCGCCCGGTGCTCCCGGGCCCGGGCTACCAGGGCGCGGAGGAGCGTCACCAGGAGCCCGTCGATCCGCCGGGCCGCCGCGAGCATCCACAGGCGGAGGTCGGTGACCACGAGGTCGTTCCGGGACCGCCCGGCGTGGAGCCTGGCCCCGAGCGGTCCCAGCCGCTCCGTCACCCCCCGTTCGACGGCCGAGTGGACGTCCTCGTCGGCGGGGTCGAAGGAGAAGGAGCCCTCAGCGATGGCCGCGCCCACCTCACGGAGGGCCGCCTCCAGCGCGTCGGCCTCCTCGGCGGCGAGGAGCCCGGCCTCCTCCAGGGCCCGCACGTGGGCCACGGAGGCCTCCACGTCCTGGGCGGCCAGGCGCACGTCGAAGGGGAGGGAACGTCCCAGGGCGGCGGCCTCGGGGGCCGGGGGTGTGGCGAACCGTCCGGCCCAGAGCGGCTCGCTCCGGGGCGTCCCGCCGACCCCGTCCGTGCCCCCCGTCACCGGTTCCCCTGCTTCGAGGCCCACACCCTGAGGGGCAGGCCCCACAGGCGGACGAAGCCCTCGGCGTGACGGTGGTCGAAGGCGTCCCCGGCGCCGTAGGTGGCGAGCCCGGGGTCGTAGAGGGCGCGCTCGGAGCGGCGTCCCACGACCGCGCAGGAGCCGGGGGAGAACTCCAGCCGGACCTCGCCGGTCACCGCCTCCTGGGTCCGCTCGATGAAGGCGTCCAGGGCCTGGCGGAGGGGCGAGAACCACAGTCCGTCGTAGACGAGCTCCGACCAGCGCTGCTCGACCGCCGGCTTGAAGTGCGCCACCTCCCGGTCCAGGGTCAGGTCCTCGAGGGCGCGGTGGGCGGCGATGATGGCGAGGGCCCCGGGGACCTCGTACAGCTCCCGGGACTTGATCCCGACCCGGCGGTTCTCGATCATGTCCACCCTCCCGAACCCGTACCGGCCCCCCAGGGCGTCCACCCGGCGGACGACCGCGGCCAGGGGCAGGGCCTCGCCGTCGAGCCCCACGGGGACCCCCTTCTCGAAGGCGAGGACGACCTCCGCCGGTTCGGCCGGACGCGCCCCCGGCGGGGCGGTCCGGGCGAAGGCGTCCTCGGGCGGGGCCGCCCAGGGGTCCTCCAGGGGGCCGCACTCGGCCGTGCGCCCCCACAGGTTCTCGTCGATCGAGTAGGAGCTGGCCACGTCGGCGACGGGGATCCCCCACCCCCGGGCCAGGGCCAGGGCGCGCTCCCGGGGGATCCCCGCGTCCCGGACGGGTGCCAGGACCTCCAGATCCGGGGCCAGGACACCGAAGGAGACCTCGAAGCGCACCTGGTCGTTGCCCTTCCCGGTGCAGCCGTGGGCCACCGCCTGGGCCTCCACCTCCCGGGCGACCCGGACGACCTCCTCGGCGATGAGGGGCCGGGCGAGGCTCGAGACCAGCGGGTACTTGCCCTCGTAGAGGCCGTTGGCCTTGATGGCCCGGGCCAGGTACTCGCGGGCGAAGTGGTCGACGGCGGGCACGATCCGGACCTCGGCGGCCCCCGCCGCGAGGCCCCGGCGGCGGACCTCCTCGAAGTCCTCCTGCTGGCCGACGTCGACGGCGACGGCCAGCACCTCGTAGCCCTGCTCCACCAGCCAGCGGATCGACACCGAGGTGTCCAGGCCGCCCGAGTAGGCGAGGACCGCCCGCTTCATCGTCCCTCCATCAGCCCCCGGAAGGTCCGCTCCAGGGCCCTGCCGCTCCTGCCCTCCCGGGCCACCACGAGGATCGTGTCGTCACCGGCGACGGTGCCGGCCACGTCGGGCAGGCCGGCCCGGTCGATGCCCTCCGCGAGGGCGTTGGCCGCCCCCGGCGGCGTCCGGACGAGCAGGAGGTTGCCCGACGGAGTGAGGGACAGGGCGAACTCCTCCAGGAGGCGCCGCAGCGGGCCCGGCCCGACCGGGCCCGGGCCCTGGCCGGGGACCACGTACCGCACCCCCTGGGCGTCGTGGATCCGGGCGAGGCCCAGCTCCTCCACATCTCGGGAGATGGTGGACTGGGCGGCGTCCAGGCCCAGGGCCCGCAGGCGGGACCGGATCTGCTCCTGGGAAGCCAGCCGCTCCCGAGCCACCAGGGAGAGGATGGCCTGCTGCCGCTTGGCCTTGAGGGCGCCGTTGCCCCGGTTCACGGGCCGGCCCCCTCCTGCACCCGGGCGAGGGCCGCCCCCAGGGCGGCGGCCGCGGCGTCCACCTCCTCCGGGCCCACGACCAGGGGCGGCGAGAGGCGGACCACGTCGGGGCCGGCCTCGCTCGCGAGGACCCCCTCCTCCACCATGGCCAGCACCACGTCGTGGGCCAGGGGCCGGACGAGCTCGACCCCCACCAGCAGCCCGCGACCCCGGACCTCGGCCACCAGGTCGCTACCCAGGGCCTCCACCCCCCTCCGCAGCCGCTCCCCCTGGACCCGGGCGTTCTCCAGGAGCCCCTCGGCCTCGATGACCTCGAGCACCGCCAGGGCCGCCGCGCAGGGCACGGGGCCGCCCCCGAAGGTGGAGGCGTGATCGCCGGGGGCGAAGGCGAGCTCCGCCCGGGCCACCGTCGCCCCGATGGGCAGCCCTCCTCCCAGGCCCTTGGCGAGGGTGACCACGTCGGGGACGACGCCGGCCAGGCTGCTGGCGATCCAGGCCCCGCACCGGCCGATCCCGGTCTGCACCTCGTCGGCGACGAGGAGGACGGCCCGCTCCTCCGTGAGGGTCCGGACGGCCCGGAGGTAGCCGTCGTCCAGGGGCCGGACCCCTCCCTCTCCGAGGACGGGCTCCAGGATGACGGCGGCGGTGTCCCCGTCGAGGGCCGCCTCCATGGCCTCCAGGTCCCCGGGGGGGACGTGGACGACCCAGTCCACCAGGGGCTCGAAGGCGGCCCGCTTCGCGGGCTGTCCGGTGGCCGCCAGGGCGGCGACGGTACGGCCGTGGAAGGCCCCTTCCAGGGCGACGACCTTGCCGCGCCCCCGGGGCAGCCCCCACCTTCGCACGAGCTTCAGGGCCGCCTCGTTGGCCTCGGCCCCCGAGTTCGAGAAGAAGACCCGGGCGTCGGGGACCGGCAGGAGGGCCGCCAGGCGCTCGGCCAGCCGGGCCTGGGGAAGGGTGTGGAACAGGTTGCTCACCATCGTGAGGCGGCCGGCCTGGTCGCGCACGGCCTGGAGCCACCGGGGGTGCCCGTGGCCGAGGGGGACGGCGCCGATGGCGGCGGCGAAGTCCAGGTAGGCGCGGCCGACCTCGTCGAAGACCCGGACCCCCTCGCCGCGGACGAGGGCGAGGGGGTAGCGCCGGTAGGTGGGCATGACGAAGGCCTCCCCGGCCGGCGGCGCGAACCCGGTCCTCACGGGCCCCCCCCGGTCCCCTGGCCGCCCGTCGCCGCCTGGACGTCGGGCGTGATCATCGTCCCCACCCCCTCGGGGGTGAACAGCTCCAGCACCAGGGCGTGCTCGACCCTGCCGTCCACCAGGTGCACGCGGCGCACCCCGGCCTTCAGGGCCCGGACGGCGCTCTCCAGCTTCGGGACCATCCCCCCCTCCACGGCGCCGGTGGCGAGGAGGTCCAGGCACTCCTGGACGCCGAGCTCCGAGTGGAGCTCGCCCCCGGCGCCCATGAGGCCGGGCACGTCCACGATGAACACGAGCTTCTCCGCCCCCAGCCCGACGGCCAGCTCGGCCGCCACCACGTCGGCGTTCACGTTGTAGGCCTGGCCGTCCTCGTCCACGGCGATGGAGGCCACCACCGGCACGAACTGGCGGTCCATGAGGGTGCGCACCACCCCGGCGTTCACCCGGACCACCTCGCCGACGAAGCCGAGGTCGGGCTCCCGACGGCGGGCCAGGAGGAGGCCCCCGTCCACGCCCGACAGGCCCACGGCGGGCACCCCCCCGGCCAGGAGGTTCGCCACCACGCCGGTGTTGACCTTGCCCGCCAGGACCATGGTGGCCACCTCCAGGGTCTCCCGGTCGGTGACCCGGTGGCCGCCGACGAACCTGGCCTCGAGGCCGAGGCGGGAGGCCACCTCGGTGACCTGGGGCCCGCCCCCGTGGACGACGACGGGGCGGATCCCCGCGGAGAGCAGCAGGCCGATGTCCTGGGCGAAGGGGCGGGCCAGGGGAGCCCGCTCCATGGCGGCCCCGCCGTACTTCACCACGACGACCTTGCCCCAGTGCTCCCGCATGAAGGGCAAGGCCTCGATGAGGGTCCGTGCCTTGGCGATGGTGCGCTCCCGAACCTGGGGTGGGATGTCCTTCACGTCGTGTACTCCCCGTTGATGCGGACGTACTCGTAGGACAGGTCGCAGCCGACCGCCCGGCCCGCGCCGGGCCCCGGGCCGAGGGCCACGCGGATCCGGACCTCGGGCCCCGCCATGGCGGCGCGGGCCTCCTCCCCCCTGCCCTCGAAGTAGCCGGGGGGGACGGCGCCTGCCTCCACCACCGGGACGTCGCCGATCCAGACGCCCACCGCCTGCGGGGCCAGGGGGACCCCGGCGGCGCCCACGGCCTGCAGGATCCGCCCCGGGTTCGGGTCGCCGCCGAAGGCGGCGGTCTTCACCAGCAGGGAGTCGGCCACGGCCTTGGCCACGCGCCTGGCGTCGCCGTCGGAGCCGGCCCCCGTCACCTCCACCACCAGCACGCGGGTCACGCCCTCGCCGTCGCCGGCGAGCTGGCGGAGGAGGGACTCCCCGACCTCGGCGAAGGCCGCCTCCAGCTTTCCCCAGGCCGCTCCGCCCGGGGCCACCGGCTCGCCCCCCGCCGCCCCGCTGGCGAGGACGAGGACCGTGTCGTTCGTGCTCGTGCACCCGTCCACGGTGAGGGACTCGAACCGCGGCTTCAGCGTCCGGCGGGCGAGGTCGGCCAGGGCCTCGGGGGGCACCGGAGCGTCGGTGGTGACGAAGGCGAGCATCGTCGCGAGGTCCGGGGAGATCATCCCGACGCCCTTGGCGCAGCCGCCCACGCGAAAGGGCCCCGCGTCGGCCCGGGCCTGCTTGTCCACGGTGTCGGTGGTGAGGATGGCCCGGGCGAACTCCGGGCCCCCCTCCGCCGAGAGGCGGGCGACGAGCCCGGGCAGGGCCGCGAGCAACCGGTCCAGCTGAAGGGGCTCGCCGATGACCCCCGTCGAACAGGCGAGAACCTCCTCCGGAGGGAGCCCGAGGAGATCCGCGGCGGCGGCGGTGGCCGCCCGGGCGTCCTCCTCCCCCCGGGGCCCGGTGGCCGCATTGGCCTGGCCGCTGTTCACCAGCACGGCCCGGCAACGGCCCCCGGTCTCCGCCAGGCGGGCCCGGGACAGGCGGACCGGGGCGGCCTGGATCCGGTTCGTCGTGAACAGGCCCGCCGCCGTGCACGGGCCCTCGGCGACGAGCAGCCCGAGGTCCGGACGACCCGAGGGCTTCATCCCGGCGGCCACCCCGGCCGCCCGGAAGCCCGAGGGGAAGGTCACGCTCACGGGTAGATCCCCACCGCCGGGAGCCCCAGGGCCTCCTCCAGCCCCAGGGCCAGGTTCAGGTTCTGCACGGCCTGGCCGGCCGCGCCCTTCCCGAGGTTGTCCAGGGCCCCCACCACGACGGCGGTCCCCGTCCGGGGGTCGGCGGCGGCCTGCAGCTCCACCGTGTTGCAACCCCGGACACGCTTGGAGTCGACCATGGCGCCGGGGGGCAGGACCCGCACGAAGGGGGCACCGGCGTAGGCGGAGGCCAGGCACTCGACGAGCTCCGAGGTGGTGGCCCCGGGGGCCAGGCGCGCGTAGCAGGTCGTGACGACCCCCCGGACGGCCGGGACGAGGTGGGGCACGAAGCTCACCGGGGGCGAGCTCCCGGTGGCGAGGGCCAGGCCCCGCTCCATCTCGGGCGTGTGCTGGTGCCGGGGGAAGCGGTAGGGGCGCACGCTCTCCTCGGTGGCGGCGTGGGCGGTGGCCTCGCTGGGGCCCCGACCAGCGCCCGAGACCCCCGTCTTGCCGTCGACGAGGACGGGGCCCGGCTCCACCAGGCCCGCCCGGAGGAGCGGCGCGAGGCCGAGGACGACCGGGGTCGGGAAGCAGCCGGGGTTCGCGACGAGCTGCGCCCCCGCCACGGCCTCACCGAAGAGCTCCGGGAGCCCGTAGACGGCCTTCTCCAGCCACTCCGGGGACGGGTGGTGGAACCCGTACCACTCGGGGTAGGCGTCGGCGGGCAGACGGAAGTCCCCCGCCAGGTCGATGACCCGGACCCCCGCCTCCAGCAGGCGCGGCACGAGCCCGGCGCTCACCCCGTGGGGCAGGGCGCAGAGGGCCACCTCGGCCCTGGCGGCCACCGCCTCCACCTCGACGGGCTCCAGCACGAGGTCGTGGGAGCCCCGGAGCCCCTCCAGGTGCGGGTGCACCTCGAGCAGGGGGCGTCCCGCAGACTCCCGGGCCGCCAGCAGGACCGGCTCCACCGCCGGGTGCCCGAGGAGCAGGCGGACCAGCTCGCCTCCGGTGAACCCGGAAGCCCCAAGGACGGCGACGGGACTGGGGGACGGCATGATCGATATTTATGCAAAGACTGGATCAACCGTCAACCCGAGCCCGCCTCAGGCCTCCGGGTCGTCGAACCGGAGCGAGCGCAGCGTCTCCTCGGCGCGGTCGATGGCCGCCGCCAGCCAGGCCGGGTCCTGGGGCCCGCGCTCGTCCTCCCTGGGGTACAGGAACTGGTTCAGGGCTTCGTCCGAGCCGACCTGCAGCCCCTTGGTGGCCAGGTAGTCGGCGATGGCGAACTCCCAGGTGAACAGGGCCGTCCCGTCCTCGAAGGCGTGCACCGTGTAGGTCATGAAGGGGTTCGGTCGGGCTGTCCACACCACCGCTGCGGCACCGGGGCGCTCCTCGGAGCGCCGGAACCCCAGCCGCTCCAGGGCCTCGGGGAAGTCCACGGCTGGAGCTTACCGGGCCCTCAGGTCCGGAGCCCCGTCAACCCGGACGTCGCCGGGGTCCCCGTAGCGGCCGACCAGGCTGCATCGCCGCGTCCGCCGGGCGCCGCAGCTCGGGCTCACGACAACGACCCCTGCCCCGAGCCCGAGGACCAGCCGGTGGCCACGGTCTTCTGGTGTGTGGCCGACGCCACGGAGGGCCGGATCACCCCCGGTCGGGGCAACCCCTGCGCCTCGGAGGCCCAGGCCGACGCGTTCTCGCCCTACGGCCCGTGACGCTGGGGGACGGGAGCGCCCTCCGAGTCTCGCCCGTGGCCCCCGGTGTGGCTCGGTTCCCTTCGCTCCCAGTCCGTGGGCCCCAGGACCTCGTGCACGAGGGCCAGGTCCAACGTGGCCCACAGCCCGGGGTGGGTGTGGAACCCCCGGACCACCTCGTCCAGCTCGTCCCCAGGACCTTCCACCGGGGGCATCATCCCACCGCCTCGGCCAGGGCGCGGAGGGCGGCCGCGTCGCCGGCGACGATGAGCGTGGTCACGCCGGCCTCCCGGTAGGCCGCGAGCCGTTCCCGGAGGCGAGCCACGGGCCCCACCAGGGCGACCTCGTCCACCAGGGCGTCGGGGACGGCGGCCACGGCGTCGGCTCGACGGCCCGCCAGGTAGGCCTCCTGGATCCGCCGGGCCTCGTCCTCGTAGCCGTAGCGGCGGACGAGGGCGTTGTAGAAGTTCCGCCCCCGGGAGCCCATGCCGCCCACGTACAGCGCGACGAGGGGTCGGACGGCGTCGCGGCAGGCGGCGAGGTCCCCGGCGGCCGTCCACACGATGGGGGCCACCTCGAAGCCGGCCGCCTGACGACCGGCCCGGCGATACCCCTCCTCCAGGTGGGGACGGAACAGGTCCGCCCGCTCGGGGGAGAACAGGATGGGGATCCACCCATCGGCGACCTCGGCGGCGAGGGCCACGCTCCGCGGGCCCAGGGCGGCCAGGTAGATGGGCAGGTCGGCCCGGAGGGGCCGGACGCCGACCTTCAGGGGCTTGCCCAGGCCGGTGCCACCGGGCGCGGGGAGCCGGTAGTGGCGGCCCTGGTGAACCACCGGGGCCTCCCGCCGCAGGATGGCCCGGACCACCGCCACGTACTCCCGGGTCCGGGCCAGGGGGGCCTCGAAGGCCACGCCGTGCCATCCCTCCACCACCTGGGGGCCGGAGGTGCCGAGGCCGAGGCGGAACCGCCCGCCCGAGAGGTGGTCCAGGGTGATGGCCGTCGTGGCGGTGGCAGCCGGGGTCCGGGCGGGGATCTGCAGGACGGCCGTCCCCACCCCGACGCGCTCCGTGTGGGCGGCGATCCAGGCCGCCACGGTGACGGCGTCGGAGCTCCAGGCCTCCGAGACCCAGACGGAATCGAAGCCCAGGCGCTCGGCCTCCCGGGCCACCGGCACCGGGTCCGAGGGCTGGCCCGACCAGTGGCCCACGTGGACGGCGAGCTTCACGGTCCCCCCACCGGCGGTCGGGACGCCGCCCGAGGTCTACGGGAACCCACCCAGCCCGACACTCATCCGGCAGGCTACCGCCCCGGGGCCCGACCCGCCCCGGCGGTGGCTGGATGCGTCAACGGGCGGGCTCGGGTAGGCTGTCGGGCCGCGGCCAGAGGGCCGCCGGGAGGGAGGTCGGGACCGTGCTGGACGTGGCCAGGCTCGCCGTGGAGGCGGCACGCGCCGCGGGCGCCGACTACGCCGACGCCCGGGCGGTGACCGACGAGGACGAGTCCCTCACCGTCCGCAACCAGGAGACCGAGGGCGTCGACCGGTCCTCCTCGGAGGGGCTGGGGGTGCGGGTCCTCGTGGCCGGCCGGTGGGGCTTCGCCGCCACGGCCCGCCTGGAGGAGGCCGAGGTGGCCGCCACGGCCCGGCTGGCGGTGGAGATCGCCCGGGCCGCGGCCCGGCTGCCCGGCGAGCCCGTCCGCCTGGCCCCCGTCGAGCCCGCGGTGGCCCACTGGCACAGCCCCCTCCAGGAGGACCCCCTCCACGTGCCGCTGGAGCGGAAGGTCTCGCTGCTCATGGAGGCCTCCCGGCGGATGCAGCAGGTGCGGGGCCTCACCTTCGCCGAGGCGACCCTGGACTTCCACAAGCGCCGGACCTGCTTCGCCTCCAGCGAGGGAGCCGCCGTCGACCAGACCGTCGTCCACTCGGGGGGCGGCATCGAGGCGACGGCCGTCGGCGAGGGCGAGGTCCAGCGCCGGTCCTACCCCAACTCCTTCCGGGGCCACATCGCCGCCGCGGGATGGGAGCACATCGAGCGCCTGGGCCTGCTGGAGGAGGCCGAGCGCACGGCCACCGAGGCGGTGGAGCTGCTCGCCGCCAAGGACTGCCCGAGCGAGGTGACCACCCTGGTCCTCGACTCCGGACAGATGGAGCTGCAGGTCCACGAGTCCATCGGCCACGCCGTCGAGCTGGACCGCGTGCTCGGGATGGAGGAGGCCTACGCGGGCTCCTCCTTCCTGCGGCCCGAGGACCGGGGCCGGCTGCGGTACGCGAGCGACCTGGTGTCCGTCACCGCCGACGCCACCCTCCCCGGGGGCCTCGGGTCCTTCGCCTACGACGACGAGGGGGTCCCCGGCCAGCGGGTGCCGGTCATCGTCGACGGGATCTTCCAGGGGTTCCTCTCCAGCCGGGAGACGGCGGCGGCCGTCGGCGAGGCCGCCTCCAACGCCACCATGCGGGCCGACGGGTGGTGGAGCCTGCCCCTCATCCGGATGACGAACGTCTCCATCGAGCCCCGGGAGGGGACCCTGGCCGAGCTCATCGGCGACACCCGGGACGGGATCTTCATGGCCTCCAACCGCTCCTGGTCCATCGACGACAAGCGGGTCAACTTCCAGTTCGGCTGCGAGATCGCCTGGCGCATCAGGAACGGGCGCCTCACCGAGCTGTACCGCAACCCCACCTACACGGGCACCACCCTGGAGTTCTGGCGCTCCTGCGACGCCGTGGGGGGCCGGGAGGACTGGACCCTGTGGGGCACGCCGAACTGCGGCAAGGGCCAGCCACCGCAGACGGCCCGGGTGGGCCACGGCACGTCCCCCTGCCGGTTCCGCAACGTGCAGGTGGGGGTGGGCTGATGCCCGGGCCCCTCGGCCGGGAGGCCTTCGAGCGGGTGGCGCGGGTCGCCCTGGAGCTGCCCGGCGTGGACGGCGTGGAGGTCCTCTTCGTCCACGAGTGGGGCGGGCTTACCCGGTTCGCCTCCTCCGAGATCCACCAGAGCACCTGGCGGGAGGACACGTCGGTGCGGGTCCGGGTGGTGTCCGGGGGGAGGATCGGCGTGGCCGCCACCAACGACTTCAGCGAGGGCGGGGCCCGCCGGGCTGCCTGGAGCGCGAGGGAGATGGCCCAGGTGGTCTCGCCCGACCCGCAGTTCCCCGGCCTCGCGCCGCCGGCGCCCGTGCCGGAGCGGGACGGCTACGACGAGGCCACCGCCTCGGCCACCCCAGCCTCGCGGGCCACCGGCGTGGCCGAGGTGGTGCGCCAGTGTCCCCGGGGCTTCACGGCCGCCGGCGCCTTCGAGACCCGGGCCGTCGAGGTGGGTCTGGCTAACACCGAGGGCCAGGTCTGCTGGGCCCCCGCCACCCAGGCCTCCCTCACCGCCGTCGTCACCGGCGGGGAGGGGGGCGCGGGCTTCGCCGAGGCCTCCGCCGCCCGAGCGCAGGAGCTGGACCCGGTGGCCGTGGGGCGGCGGGCCGCCGACAAGGCCGTGCGGTCGCAGCGCCCCCGCGACGCGGAGCCCGGCGTCTACGAGGTGGTCCTGGAGCCCGGAGCCGTGTCGACCCTGGTCGGCTTCCTCGCCTATGTCGGCTTCGGAGGCCGAGCCCTCCTCGAGGGCCGCTCCTGCCTCTCCGGGAAGGAAGGCCAGCGGGTCGCCGCCCCCTCCGTCACGGTCTACGACGACGCCCTGTCCCCGGACACCCTCGGCCTCCCCTTCGACTTCGAGGGCACACCCCGACGTCGGGTCGAGCTCATCCGCCGGGGCGTGTTCGTGGACGGCGTCTACGACCGCCGCACGGCCAGGCAGGCCGGGAAGGAGTCCACCGGCCACGGCCTGCCTCCCCCGAACCCGGAGGGCCCCTTCCCCCTCAACCTGTTCCTGGCGCCCGGGGACGCGACCCTGGAGGACATGGTCGCCGACACCGGCCGGGGCCTCCTCGTGACCCGGTTCCACTACTCGAACGTCGTGAATCCCGTGGAGTCCACCATCACCGGGATGACCCGCGACGGCACCTTCCTCATCGAGGGCGGCGAGGTGACCCATCCGGTGAAGAACCTGCGCTTCACCCAGTCCATCCTGGCGGCCCTGGCCGAGGTGGCGGCGGTGGGCCGCGACACCGAGCTGGCCAGCGAGTTCTTCTTCTCGGCGTCCCGGGTCCCCGCCCTGCGCATCGGGGCCTTCCGGTTCACCGGCCGGAGCGACCACTGAGGCCCGCCCGGGGTCCGGTCGCCTCGCGTGGCCACTTGCGCATATCCGCAAACACGCGTTAGCCTCCGCCCGTGACCGTCCGCAGCCAGGAGGCTCGAGGGCAGCCGCAGGTGGCGGGGGCCGCGCGCTGGGCCAAGGTCATCGACCAGACCCGGTGCATCGGCTGCCATGCCTGCACGACGGCCTGCAAGTCGGAGAACCTGGTCCCCCTGGGGGTCACCCGGACCTACGTGAAGTCCGTCGAGGTGGGAGCCTACCCCCGGGTTCATCGGGCCTTCCAGGTGACCCGCTGCAACCAGTGCGAGGACGCCCCCTGCGTCACCGCCTGTCCCACCGCAGCCATGCACCGTCGGCCCGACGGCATCGTCGACGTCGACAAGGCCGTCTGCATCGGCTGCAAGGCCTGCATCGCCGCCTGCCCCTACGACGCGATCTTCATCAACCCGGAGGACCATTCGGCCGAGAAGTGCAACGTCTGCGCCCACCGCCTGGAGGTCGGCCTCGAGCCCGCCTGCGTCGTCGTCTGCCCCGTGGAGGCCATCCTCGTCGGGGACCTCGACGACCCCTCCTCCCGCGTCGCCCGCATCGTCCATGGGGAACCCGTGGCCGTCCGCCGCCCCGAGAAGGGGACCCGGCCGAAGCTCTTCTACCTGGGCGCCCACGGGGCCACCCTGGACCCGCTCGCGGCCAGGCGCCCCGAGGGCGACCTCTACGTGTGGAGCGAGCAGGGCGACCCCGCAGCGACCGTCCCCTCGGGCGGGCTCGAAACCTCGAGCGCGCCGGCCGTCCTCGCCTACGACGTCCCCCACCGGGCGCCGTGGGACTGGCGAGTCTCCCTCTACACCTGGACGAAGGCGGTGGCCGCCGGGACCTACGTCGTCGCCGTCCTCCTCCGCCTGACCGGAGCGGTGTCCTCCTCCGGGCTCCTGTGGCGGTGGGTGGCGCCCCTGGTCGCCCTCCTCGGCCTCCTCCTCACCGGGGGCCTCCTCGTCGCCGACCTGGGGCACCCCGAGCGGTTCCTCCTCGTCCTCCTCCGCCCCCAGTGGCGGAGCTGGCTTGCCCGGGGGGCGGTGATCCTCCTCGCCCTCGGCGGGCTCGTCGGCGTCCACCTCCTCGGGACCCTCACGGGCACCGACGGCCTGGCTCGTTCCCTCTCCGCCCCTGGTCTCGTCCTGGGCGTCCTCGCCGCCATCTACACCGCCTTCCTCTTCGCCCAGGCCCGGGGCCGGGACCTCTGGCAGAGCCCCCTCCTGCCCCCGCACCACCTCGTCCAGGCCCTCCTGGCCGGCTCCGCGGTGGTGCTCCTCGCCGCCCCGGCGTGGGAGCCGCGGGCGGTGGACCCCGCGGCCTTGGCCCTGGCCGGCACGTGCCTGGCCCACCTGCTCCTCGTCGCCGCGGAGGCCGCCCTCCCCCACCCCACGGCCCACGGCCGCCTCGCCGGGTGGGAGATGACGCGGGGGAGCTACGCCCGGTTCTTCTGGCCCGGGCTCCTCCTCACCGCCGCCGGGCTCCTGGCTCCGTGGGTGGGCCCCTGGGTGGCGCCGCCGGCCCTCGCGGGGCTCCTCGTCCACGGGCACGCCCACGTCCAGGCGGCCCAGACCGTGCCGCTGGCGTGACCGGACGGGGCCGAGCGCTGGGCAACGCCGACCCGGGCCCGACCGGAGGGGCCCTGGCCGCCTTCCCTCCTCCGGAGCGGTGGGACGACTGGGTGGAGCTGGACCCCCGGGCCTGGCCCCGGCGGGTCGAGCGCCGAGCGATGCTCGTCCCCACCACCTGCTTCAACTGCGAGTCCGCCTGCGGCCTCCTCGCCTACGTCGACCCCGAGACCCTCACGGTCCGGAAGTTCGAGGGCAACCCGCTGCACCCCGGGTCCCGGGGGCGGAACTGCGCGAAGGGACCGGCCACCATCAACCAGGTCCACGACCCCGACCGGATCCTCCACCCGCTCCGACGCGCGGGGGCCCGCGGGGAAGGCCGGTGGGAGCGGGTCTCCTGGGACGAGGCCCTGGACGACATCGCCGCCCGGGTCCGCCGGTGCCTCCTCGAGGGCAGACCGAACGAGGTCATGTACCACGTGGGCCGTCCCGGGGAGGACGGCTTCACCGAGCGGGTCCTCGCCGGCTGGGGGGTGGACGGCCACAACTCCCACACCAACGTCTGCTCCAGCGGGGCCCGGGCCGGCTACCACTTCTGGATGGGCACGGACCGGCCGAGCCCCGATTACGCCCGGGCCCAGGTCATCCTCCTCGTCAGCTCCCACCTGGAGGCGGGGCACTACTTCAACCCGCACGCCCAGCGGATCGTCGAGGCCCGGGCCCGGGGGGCCAGGCTGGCGGTCCTCGACACGCGCCTGTCCAACACCGCCGCCCACGCCGACCTGTGGCTCGCTCCCTGGCCGGGCACGGAGCCGGCGATCCTGCTCGCCGTCGCCAACCACCTGGTCCAGACCGGCTCGTACGACCGGGAGTTCGTCCGCCGCTGGTGGAACTGGGAGGAGTACCTGGCCTGTGAGCGTGCGGACCTGCCGCCGACCTTCGAGGCCTTCGAGGAGGTCCTGCGGGAGCTGTACGGCGACTACACCTTCGGGTTCGCCGCCGCCGAGTCGGCCGTGCCCGAGGAGCAGATCCGGGCCCTGGCCGAGATGGTGGCGGGGGCCGGGACCCGCCTGGCCAGCCACTCCTGGCGCTCGGCGGCCGCCGGCCACCTGGGCGGCTGGCAGGTCTCCCGGACGCTGTTCCTGCTGAACGCCCTCCTCGGGGCCGTGGCCACCGAGGGGGGGACCTACCCCAACGCCTGGCACAAGTTCGTCCCCCGACCCCCCCACCTTCCGCCCCACCCGGAGACCTGGAACGAGCTCACCTGGCCCCGGGAGTACCCCCTGGCCCTGAACGAGATGTCCTTCCTCCTCCCTCACTTCCTCAAGGAGGGTCGGGGGAGGCTCGAGGTCTACTTCACCCGGGTCTACAACCCCGTCTGGACGAACCCCGACGGGTTCTCCTGGATCGAGGCCCTCACCGACGAGTCCCTGGTCGGCCTCCACGTCGCCCTCACCCCCACCTGGAACGAGACGGCCTTCTTCGCCGACTACGTCCTGCCCATGGGACACGGGCCGGAGCGGCACGACCTCCACTCCTACGAGCAGGACGACGCCCAGTGGGTGGCCTTCCGCCAACCCGTCCTCCGGGCCGCCCGGGAGCGCCTCGGCGAGCGGATCACCGACACGCGGCAGGTGAACCCCGGCGAGGTGTGGGAGGAGAACGAGTTCTGGACGGAGCTGTCCTGGCGGATCGACCCCGACGGCTCCCTCGGCATCCGCCGGCTCCATGAGTCCCCCCACCGACCGGGGGAGCGCCTGTCCGTGGACGAGTACTACGGGTGGATCTTCGAGCACTCCGTCCCCGGGCTCCCCGAGCGGGCCGCCGCCCGCGGCCTCACCCCCCTCGGGTACATGCGTCGCTACGGGGCCTTCGAGGTCCGCCGGAACGTGGGCCGCCTCCACGAGGAGGAGGCCCCGCCGCAGGAGCTGGTCGACGTGGCCGTGGACGGCCTCGGCCGCGTGTACACGCGGGCCCCCAGGCCGGAGCCCGTGAACCTCGTCCCGATCGCCACCCCGGAGTCCGACGCGGATGGCCGCCGTCCGGTGGGGGTCATGGTGGACGGAAGGGTCCTCCGGGGCTTCCCCACCCCCAGCGGGAAGCTGGAGTTCTACTCGCGGACCCTGGCCCGCTGGGGTTGGCCCGAATACGCCCTCCCCACCTACATCCGCAGCCACGTCCACCCCTCCCGGCTCGAGGAGGGGCAGATGGTGCTCCTGCCCACCTTCCGCCTCCCGGTGCAGATCCACACCCGGAGCGCGAACGCCAAGTGGCTCGAGGAGATCGCCCACACGAACCCCCTCTGGATTCACCCCCGGGACGCCGCCCGGATCGGCCTTCGGACCGGCGACGCCGTCCGCGTCGAGACCGAGAGCGGCCACTTCGTGGCCCGGGCCTGGGTGACCGAGGGGATCCGCCCGGGGGTGGTGGCCTGCAGCCACCACATGGGACGCTGGAAGCTCGGCGAGGGCGGCCAGCGCCTGGCCATGGCGACCGTGGCCCTGCATCGAGACGGGACCACCTGGTCCCTCCGTCGGCGGCGGGGGGTCGGGCCCTTCGCCTCCCCCGACCCCGACACGGCGCGGATCTGGTGGTCCGAGGCCGGGGTCCACCAGAACCTCGCCTTCCCCGTCCACCCCGACCCCGTCTCCGGCCAGCACTGCTGGCACCAGGCCGTGCGGGTCCGCCCCGCGGGGCCGGAGGACGCCCCCGGCGACGTGGTCGTGGACACCGCCCGGGCCCGGGAGGTCTACCGCCGCTGGCTCGCCATGACGCGGCCCGCCGACCGCTACTCCCCCGACGGGACCCGCCGCCCCTACTGGCTCCTGCGGCCGCTCAAGCCGTCGCGGGAGGCCTACCGACTGCCGCCGGGATGAGGCCACGTCTCCGGATCGGCTCGACACGGGACGGGCGAGGCCGTGGCCGGGACGGGGCGCCCGCCGCCGGGCGGCCGGGAGCGCCTCGGGACGGTGGGGCGGGCCCCGAGGCAGGGGCCGGACGTCCATGACGCCCCTCGGCTTCCTCCTCGGCACGTTCGCCATCGCCCTCGGGGCGGGGGTGCTCGGATCCCTCCTGGGCCTCGGGGGAGGGGTGTTCATCATCCCGGCCCTCACCCTCCTGTTTGGCGTGGACATCCGGTTCGCCATTGGCGCCTCCATCGTGTCGGTCATCGCCACCTCGAGCGGGGCTGCGGCCGCCTACGTCCGTGAGCGGATGACCGACCTGCGCATCGGGACCCTCCTCCAGGTCGCCGCCTCTGCCGGCGCCCTCACCGGCGCCACCCTGGCCGGGAGCGTCGCGCCTCGCGTCCTGTTCGTCACCTTCGGCCTGGCCATGGCCGGCTCCGCCCTGGCGATGTTCTGGCGGCGCCGGGACCCCAGCCCCGAGGAGGTCCGGCCCGACCGCCTGGCCCGCCGCCTCGGCCTGGGCGGCTCCTACCTCGACCGGGCCGCCGGCAGGGAGGTCCGCTACCGGGTGGGTGGGGCCGGCGCCGGCCTCGTCCTCATGGCCGTGGGGGGGGTGGTGAGCGGGCTCCTCGGCATCGGGGCGGGGGGCCTGAAGGTCCTGGCCATGGACCTCGGGATGCGGCTCCCCATCAAGGTCTCCACGGCGACGAGCAACTTCATGATCGGCGTGACCGCAGCCTCGGGGGCGGCCGTCTACCTTGCGAGAGGCGACATCGACCCCTTCGTCGTCGCGCCCGTGGCCGTGGGTGTGACCGTCGGGGCCGTCATCGGGTCGCGGCTCCTCGCGCACCTTGGCGGGGCCCTGGTCCGGACCGCCTTCGCCGTCGTGCTCCTCTGGCTCGCCATCCAGATGCTCCTGCGCGGGCTCGCATGAGTGAGGACCGGGTCACGAGGGACGGGACCGACCGGGGACCGACCACCGAGGCAGCAGCTCCGAGCCCCTCCTCCGGCGGAGCAGACGCGCCCGCCCTCGAGGGGCTCATCGCGACCGTTCTCCGGGTGGGCGTCGGCCTCGCCCTCCTCGTGGTCGCGGTGGGCGGGATCGTGGCGGCCTTCCGCCACCCCGGCTACCTCACGTCGCCCGAGGAGTACCGGCGCCTCATCCACCCCACGGCCTCGTCCCCCCGGACCCTGGAGGAGATCCTCCGCGGCCTCGTCCACCTCGACGGCCGGGCCCTCGTCATGCTCGGCGTCCTCATCCTCCTCGCCACCCCCGTCGTGCGCGTGGCCATCTCCGTGGTCCTGTTCGCCCGTCGCCGGGAGCCGAGCTTCGCGGTCATGGCCGTCGTGGTCCTGGGAATCCTCGCCCTGTCCTTCCTCCTCGGGCGGGCCGGCTGATCCGGCGAGGCAGCTCCCCCGTAGGCCGGGGCTTGCCCCCGGCCTCGGGGCTCGCGCCGGTCCTTCATCCTCGGACGGGCCGGCTGACCGAGGGCGGTGGTGGCAGGCTCACCTGGCGCGGCTATGATGCGAATACGCGCATATCCGGGAGGCGGGGGCGGAAGCCGTGCGGGACGAGGTCAAGCAGGAACTCATCGAGCTCCACGCCAGGCTCTGCAAGGCCATCGCCGACCCCAAGCGTCTCCTCATCCTCGAGGCCCTCCGCCGGGGCCCGCGGACCGTCGGCGACCTCTGCGCCGACCTGGAGCTGTCCCAGTCCAACGTCTCCCAGCACCTGGCGATCCTCCGGGAGCGGGGGGTCGTCCGGGCCCGCCGGATGGGGAACAACGTCTTCTACTCGCTGGTGAACCACAAGGTGCTGCGGGCCGTGGACCTCCTCCGGGAGGTCATGGCCGACCTGCTGGCCGAGCAGGAGCGCCTCCACCTGACAGCCGGGCGCGGTCGCTAGCCGGTCGACGCACCGGGGCCGGGACCGGTCAGACGAACAGGACTCAGATGAACAGGACGATGTCGGCCTCGGCCGCCATGTCGATGAAGCTCGCCGCCCCGAGCGGCGGCTGGAGCCCGTCGATGAAGTCGTCCTTGGTGAGGCCGTAGAGGTCCATGGTCATCTGGCAGGGGTGCAGCCGGACCCCCAGGTCCTTCGCCAGCTCCAGCAGCTCCGTGGGGTGGGCGACCTTGTACTGCTTGGCGAGCTTCTTGATCATGCCCGTGCCGGCGCCCAGGAAGTGGACCTTGCCGAGCTTGAGGTGCTCGGTGCCCCCGCGGTCGACGATGGACTCCATCTTCTGCATCCAGTTCTGACCGGTCACCCACCGATCGTTCCTCTGGATCACCCGCAGACCCCAGAAGGTGAAGAAGACGTCGACCTGGAGGCCCGAGGCCGCCGCCGTCGTCGCCAGGATCAGCGTGGGCCACACGCGGTCCAGGTCCGAGCTCCAGCACACGACGGCCATCTTCTTCTGGCCGTTCCCCTCACCCATCGCGCCTCCCCTCACGCGATCATCGGTCTTCGCATATCCTAATGCGCCCGCCGGCGGGGGGGAAGGCCGTCGGGGCCCCCGTCCCCGCGACGAGGGGCCTCACCACAGGGCCCGCACCAGCCACACCGTCATCTGCGCGAGGCGCAGGACCGTGTACAGCAGGAACGCGACGCCCAGGACGACCCAGCTCCTGGGCAGGGGGCGCCCGGGCCGCGCCGCCCGGGGCCGCCGCCGGGCGTCCGCCCCCCAGGGCCGCCTCAGTCCTCGCACCGGAAGCACCGGATCCCCTGCTCCTCGATGAACGACCGGTAGCGCTCGAAGGCCGCCGCCCCGTCGAGCAGGTGGCTCCCCTCGGCCGGGAGCTCGGTGGGCCGGATCCGGGCGAACCAGCCCGCCCCGTAGGGATCCCGGTTGGCGACGGCCACGTCCCGCCGGAAGGCCTCCTCGTTCACGGCCACCACCTCCCCGGTGAGGGGCGTGGGGAAGGGCCCCACCCACTTCGCGCTCTCGACGATGGCGACGGCCCGGCCCCGCGGGACCAGCCTCCCCGGCCGCTTCCAGGTCACCTGCACGATGCGGCCGCCCATCGTCTGGGCGACGTCGGTCATGCCGATGACCGCCTCGCCGTCCTCCAGCCGCACCCACACGTGGAGGTCCACGTCGTAGAGGAGGTCGTCGGGCACGACGCACCCGTACCAGACCTGGTCGCCCATTCCTAATAACTCCCCGTAGGTGCTTGAACGTGTGAGGTCCTCCCCCGAGGTTGGGG
>CAYVCH010000014.1:4568-21990 GCA_964449755.1 uncultured Actinomycetes bacterium | reverse complement strand
GTTGAAGTCCCCGCTGAAGGCCAGGGCCTGGACGACGTCGCCCCGGAGGGTCAGGTGGACGCGGAGGAGGCCGGCGGGGGTCTTCAGCACGCTCGTCCCGACGGCCCCGGGGGTCCCTCCCGACGCCGCCACCCACGCCTCCGTCCCGTACCGGCGGCGCAGGAGCCAGTCGGCCTGGGCCCGTTCCTCGGCGCTCGGCGTCTCCACCACGGGCCTGCCCCCGAAGGCCCGGGCGAAGCCCCTCGCGGAGGTCCGCCCCCTTCCACCGGCCCCCGAGCTCCCGGCCCACCGTGGTCACCCGTTCCTCCACCGCCCGGGCCGCCTTGTCGCCGAGCTTCGCCAGGGGCACCCGCAGCACGCGGAGCATGAAGGAGACGTCGAGGTCGGCCAGGATGCTGGCGTGGAACAGGAGGGCGCCGGCCCGGTCCCGGTACAGGCCGAGCCCCGCGATCTTCCGTCCCCCCACCTCGAGGTCGTTCTTCCCCCTGAACCGGGCGACGATGCCGAGCTCCGCCAGGCCCTCGACGATGCCCAGGGACAGCCTCCGGAGGGCGGCGCCGGCGGGCTCCCGGGGGAGGGCCCGGCTGATCACGGCCACGCCGAGCTGCCCCTCGCCCATGATGATGGCCCCCCCGCCCGTGGGGCGGCGGTTCGCCTCCGTCCCCGTCTCCCGGCACGCCTCCAGGTCGACCTCGGCGTCGAGGGCCTGGAACCTGCCGACGAGGGCGCAGTGGCTGCGGTACGTGTAGAGGCGGACCGTCGGCCGGGGATCCCCGCCCTCCCCCTGGTAGCCGACCATGAGGGCCTCGTCCATGGCCAGCCCGGGCGCCGCCCCGACCCCGTCGTCCCACAGGAGACGCCAGGTGGCCCTACCCAACCCGGACCTCCGCGAGGCCCTCCGTCGCGCCCGTCCAGGTGAGCGAGCAGCAGAACTCGTAGAGGCGCGGGGCGAGCCCCCTCGCTCGGGCGTAGTCGATGACGCCTTCCGCCGGGTAGGCGATGCCGTTCAGGCCGTGGTCGACGGCGGCCCGGTCCAGCTCGGCCTTCAGCCCGCCCAGGGGCCTCGCGCACCCCAGGTTGATCCTGGTCCCCGGCATCGCCAGGCGGGCCGTCTCGAAGAAGCCCGCCACCTCCTCGACGGGCGGGGGCGGGAGGTGGGCCATGGCGGTCCCCACGAGGGGCGTGAGGACCACGAGGATGAGGGTGGAGACGGGGTGGCGGGCGACCATCTCGAGGGCCCGGTGCTCGCCGCGGAACCGCCCGTAGTACAGGCCGAGGACGATGTGGGGGATGATCCGCAGCCCGTGGTCGGCGAGGAGGGCGAGGGACCGCTCGAAGGCGGCGGCGGTGAGGGGAAGGTGGTAGACGTCCCGCACCGTGTCGTCGTCGCCGATGACATCGAGCATGACCCCGTCGACCTCGGCCCGGGCCAGGGCCTCCGCCACGGCGGGGGAGACGAGGCCCGAGTGCACCACGACCCGCATCCCGAGCTCGCGGCGGATCCGCGGGACCTGGCCGAGGTGGGGGAGGAGGGGGACGCCCCCGGTCCGGGTGGACCCTCCCGACACGAGGAGCCCCTCGGTCCCCGCCGCCCGGAGACGGGCGGCCAGGGCGAACAGGTCCTCCCCCGGCTCGAGGGAGCGCATCCCCTCGAGCACCCTCGCGTTGCAGTGGTCGCAGCGGAGCGCGCAGGCGCCACCGGTCACCGAGACCGGGAGGAACCGCCGGGGGTTCGAGGGGCGCCACTCCCGGGTCTGCCAGCGCTTGAGCCCCGGCGCGTAGAAGTCCACGACGTCCTCGAAGTGCGCCCGCCGCACCTCGAAGCCCCTGCTCGCCGACGCGAGGCTCACTCCGCCAGGACCCCCATGCGTCGGTAGGCGTCGACCTCGGCCTCGAACCACGGGACGACCGCCTCGGCCCCGGACAGCAGCTCGGCCAGCTCGGCCTGGGGGCTCCGGGGGGTGAGCTCGACGAGCCAGCCCGCCCCCAGCGGGTCCCCCTCGACGAGCCCGGGGTCCAGGACGGCCGCCGCGTTCACCGCCCGGACCACCCCGGAGACCGGAGCGGGGATGGGGCCCACGAACTTGGCGGCCTCCAGCTCGCCCAGGGGCTCCCCCCGCCGCACCTCCGTCCCGGGCGGCCGGAGCGACAGCTCGGCCAGGGTCCCGTTCGCCTCCACACCCAGGGGGTCCAGGCCGACCCGGACACCGCCGTCCTCCAGCCCGAGCACCCACAGGTGGCTCACCGGGTCGTAGGCCCGGTCCAGGGCCAGGCGGTACCCGCGGACCACCACCTCGGGGCCGGCCCCTCGCCCCGCACCCGCCTCCGTCCCGCTCACCCCCACCTCCCCGTGACCCCCCGCACGGCCCCGGCCAGCTCGGTCCAGGGGCGGCCCAACAACGAGAGGTCCGGGACCACCTCCCGGAGCGGACGTCCCTGGAGGCGGGCACCCACCCCCCGGGCCCCTCCCTTCGGCCCGGGGGCATCCACTACCACCCGCTCCGCCCGTCCCCGGACGGCGGTCAGGACCACCCTGGTCCCGTCGGCCTCCGCCGCGAGCACCCAGACCCCCGCCCGCACCTTGACCGTCGTCCACGGGGGAGCGGGCCGAGCCGGGCCCCGGAGCCACGACGGGCTCATGAACCGGCGGTCCAGGCGCCGGAGACGCCGCCGCTCCTCCCCCGTCATCTCCCCGCGGCGAGGCCGGAGGCCGAGGGCCCGCGCGTACGCCTCCTCCAGGGCAGCCGCGAAGGCCGCCGGGTCTGCGGGCCAGGCCCCGACGAACCGCCGCATGAGCCGGAGGGCCTCCCGGCGGACCAGGGGATGGGGCAGGGCGAGGACCCGGGCGGCGCGGCGATGGTCGAAGCCCTCGATGAGGTTCCCGACGACGACCGCGGCGTCCTCGATCTGCCCCGCCCCGTGGCCAGAGACCTTCCGGTCGTCCACGACCACCTCCAGGTCCTCGTCGAGGGAGGCTGGGACGCCCGCCGCCCGGAAGGCCTCCACGGCCGGCTCCAGGAGCAGGCGGAGGGCAGCCCGCCTGACCGGGGGAAGGCGGCGGGCGGGGAGGGTGATCTGGAAGAAGAGCTGTCTGTCGTCCAGGTACACGGGCCCGCCTCCCACCATCCTGCGGAACACGGGGAGGCCACGGGCCCGGCAGTGCTCCAGGTCCACCTCCTCGAGCCTGCGGTGGTAGCCGATGCTCACGTAGGGCTCCGCGGGTCGGACGAGGGAGAGGGTGGGGGGGGCCCCGGCGGAGACCCCGTAGGCGACGGCGTGCCAGAGCGTCTGGGAGCGGAGGGCCGAAGCGGAGCCGAAGTCCAGGACCCGGAGGACCTCACCCGGCATGGTCGCTCATGGCCTCGTCGACGAGCTCCACGATGTCGCGGACGAGGAGGTGGTCGTTGCCGGTGGCCTTGGCGGCGTCCTCGAACCGGGAGACCTCGTAGGGGCAGCACACGGCGAGGACGTCGGCGCCGGTCTCGGCGGCCTCCCGGACCCGCCGCTCGGAGAGCCGCTCCACCGTGTAGTCCCGGGTGAACCCGTCCAGCCACATCCCGCCCCCACCGCCGCCGCAGCAGTACCCGTTCTCCCGGCAGCGGGGCATCTCGACGAGGGCCACGCCGGGGATGGCCTGGAGGAGCCGCCGCGGGGCCTCGTATTCGCCGTTGCGCCGCCCGAGGTAGCAGGGGTCGTGGAAGGTGACCCGGTAGGGCAGCTCCCGCCGCCACGGGATCCGGTCGCCCAGGGGGGCGAGGAGCTGCGTGTAGTGCAGCACCTGGAAGACGTGGCCGTACTTCGGGTACTCGTTCAGGAGGGCGTTGAGGCCGTGGGGGTCGGGGGTGACGATCCGGCGGAACTCGTACTTCGCCAGGGTGGCCGCCACGTGCTCCATGAGGGCCTCGAAGAGGCCCGCCTCGCCGGCCAGGCGCTGGGAGTCGCCGAGGGTCCTCTCCTCGGGGCCGAGGATGGCCCAGTCGACGCCGAGGGCGTGGAGGATCCGGGCGCAGGCCCGGGCAGCGTCCTGCCCCCGGGGGTGGTAGCTCCAGTAGTCCTCGACGTAGAGGAGGACGTCCACGGGGCCCGGGTCGCTGGCGAGCACCCGCACCGGCACGCCCGCCTCCCGGGTCCAGGCGTGCCGGCGCCGCGGGTTCTCCCCCAGGGCGTTGCCGTACCGGAAGGTCTTCTCGAAGACGTCCTGGAGCTCGGGAGGGACCCGGCCCTCCCCCACCGCCACCTCCCGGACGGCGGGCATGACCTTCGTCATGTCCACCTCCTTGGGGCAGACCCGGAGGCAGTTCGCGCAGGTGGTGCAGAGCCAGAGGTCGGGGTCGGTGAAGAGGTCCACCCCCACCTGGACCTTCCGGTGGATCTTCCGGGGCCCGTACTCGCCGACGACGTCGACGGGGCAGACGGGGATGCACTTCGCGCACCCGTAGCACCACTCCAGGGACTCCCCCCCGGGGAGCGCCGAGATCCGCTCGAAGGCCTCGGGGTGATAGTCCCGGATGACCCGCTGCTCGAACATGCGGTTCCAGGGCCCGGTGAGCTCCCACTCCCGCCCGGAGATGGGTGAGGTGACGACCGCCCGCTCGTGCTCCATCACGGCCGGTGGCTGCTTCTTCCCTCCGACCGGCACGGGCGCTAGACCTCCTGGCGGTGGACGCCCAGCAGGCGCCGGACCAGCTCGGGCAGCTCGGGGACGATCCGGGTGAACTCGGTGGTCATCCGCATCCGCAGGACGGTGAACACGTAGACGCCGTAGACACAGGCGAGGAACAGGTCGGTGCCGAGGAGCCCCGGCGCGGCGGTGGCGAAGCCCGCCGCCCTCCCCGTCGCGTCGACGAACGCCAGGGCCTCCCCCACCCGGAGGTAGGTGCCGCCCACCCCCTCGCCGCGGAGGTCCACGTCCTCCTCCACGACGAGGCGGAGGGAGCCGGTGTCGGTCCGCGGGTCCCACATCCACCTGGTCCACAGCCAGTACCGGTCGGGGTAGGTGAAGTGGAGGAGCTCGGCGGGCAGGTCGAAGCCGACCCCCGGGACCCCCCGGACGAGGTCGTGGAAGCGCTCGAAGCGGGCCGGCAGGTCCTCGTCGCCGTGGAGGAGCCGGTCCACCTCGGTCGGCAGCCGGTCCCCCAGGCCCGCCAGGATCGCGTCGGCCCGACGCCGGACCCCGAAGACGCCGCGGAGCAGCTCCCGCACCTCGTGGGGGGCCCGCCGGACCGCCCTCCCCTCCCCCAGGACGGCGCGGAAGCGCTCCGCCTTCTGCTGGAGCTGGCGGCCGATGGCCACGATCTCCGCCGGCGGCACCCGCCGGTGGACCTGGTCCATGAACTCCCGGGCAACGGGGGTGTCGACGACCTGGCCTGGCATGGCTCGCCTCAGTCCCCCGCCGGGGTGGCCGCTCCGCGGACCAGGGCCACCGCCTTGAGGGCCGCCAGCCCCGCCGAGGAGACCGTGTCCTCGAGGTCGGCGGGCCCCAGGGCCGCGCCGCAGGCGAAGATCCCCTCGCGGCTCGTAGAGACGGTGTCCAGGGGGAGCCGGGGGGCCTCGATGAACCCGTAGCGGTTCTGCTCCAGCCCCAGGACCCTGGCCATGGCCCGGGTCCCCGGGGACGGCTCCATCCCCACGGAGAGCACGACGATGTCCATGAGCACCTCCACGGGCCGCCCCATGGTCGTGTCCTCCCCCCGCACCAGCAGCCTCCCGTCCTTCGGGAGGACCTCGGTGACGATGCCCTTCACGTACTGGACGTGGTAGCGCTCCTGGGCCGGCCAGTAGAGCTCGTTCTCCCAGTAGCCGTACATCCGCATGTCGATGTAGAAGATGAAGACCTGACAGGCGGGGAGGAGCTTCCTCACCTCGATGGCCTGCTTCGAGGCGATGCCGCAGCAGACCTTCGAGCAGTACTCGTTGCCGATCTGCCGGTCCCGGCTCCCCACGCACTGGATGAAGCAGAGCCGCTGCGGCGGCTCCCCGGTGGAGGGGCGGACCACCCGCCCGTCCTTCAGCATCGCCTCCAGGTCCTGGAGGGCGACGACGTCCGGGTACTCGTAGTACCCGTACATCTGGGTCTCCCGGCCCGGGTCGAAGTGCTGGAAGCCGGTGGCCACGATGATGGCTCCGCAGGACACCACCTCCTCCCCGACGGGTCCCCGGACGGTGACCCGGAAGTCCCCCGCGCCGCCCTCACAGGCCACCACCTCGCTGCCCCTCCGGACCTCCACGAGGGGGCTCGCCGTCGCCCGCTCGATGAGCCGCTCTATGGCGGCCCCGGCGTCCTCGAAGTGGGGGGTGAGGGCCGCGTAGTGCTCGGCGATGGGCGTCCCCCCGAGGAAGTCCCGGCGCTCCACCACGAGGGCCCGGACCCCCAGGGCCCCCACGCCCGCCGCCGCCTCCAGGCCGGCGGGGCCGGCCCCGACGACGAGGACCGTCGGTTCCCTCATGGCCTCCCCTCCGCGAAGAACCCCCTCAGGCGTCGGCGTCGTCCCAGGTGAGGTACTCCTTCTCCCCCCGCTCGAGGCGCTTCACGTCCTCCTCGAACTCGGCCCAGGCCGCCTCCCAGTCGATCCCCATCTTCGCGAGCAGGGGCCGGTAGTCGGCCGAGTGCCAGTGGAGCTGGCAGACCCGGTAGGGGTGGGCCCCCATGGCGAGGGCCGCGAACTGGGCCTCGGACATCACCGGCACCCCGACGTTGCGCCCGTGCGCCTGGGCGGCGAACTGGCTCTTGTCCAGGGTGGTGACGCAGCCCGTGTCGTGGGTGAGGACGACGTCGGGGTCGGCCTCCTCCCGTATCACCTCGATCTTCCGCAGGGTGGCGAAGCTCCGCGTGAAGTCGCGCTGGACGAGGATGTGACGGAAGCCGAACCCGCAGCAGTCGAACCAGGTGGAGTAGGTGCGGACCTCGGCGCCGAGGGCCTGGGCGACCCCGGTGACGACGGCGGTGCGGTGGCCACCGTAGAGGTCGGGGTCGTAGATGGCATCCCCCTCGACGAGCTTGTAGTAGTGGCAGGCCGGGTGGACGGCGACGGCGATGCCGGAGAAGTCCCGGACCTGGCGGGCGGCGATCTCGTGGCGCATGGCCCAGAACCACTCGGAGTAGTGGACGACCTCCTCGGGGATGACCAGGGGCTTGTCCAGCTTGGCCATGATCTCCCGGACCTGGGCCCGCAGCTCGGGGTGGCGGAGCAGCTCCTCCCGGACCTCCTTGTAGTGGCCGTAGGAGGTCCCGCAGTGGATGAGGGGGAAGAACCCCGTCTCGTAGGCGGCGGCGAAGTTCCGGGCCGCCACCGCCGCCTGGGCGGCAGCGTTCGAGGTGGCGCTCGCGTAGTAGTTCCAGGCGGTGCAGGAGGTCTGGTCCCGGGGGTCCTCGTAGGCGAGGCCGAGCTTCCGCATGACCCAGAAGATCGCGGTCGAGTAGCCCGGGATGTGGCCGCACTGCCCGCAGGACTTGTGGTGCCAGAGGTTGCCCACCTGGATCTTCTTCGTCCGCCCGTAGCGGGTGGGCGCCTCCACGTAGGGCTCCTGCACCCGCTGGACGATCCACTCCCCCTCCTCCTCCAGGCGGAACAGCTCGTCGTGGAAGTCCTCGGGGACCCGCTCCGGGTCGCGGATGAAGCGTTCCTTCTTCCGGAGCAGGGCCTCCACGGGGATCGTGGTCATACGTCCACTCCCTCCTCCTCCAGCCGCTCCTCCATCACTTCCTGGAGGATCTCGAACAGGCTCTCGTCGACGCCCCGGATGATGTCGAGGGCCCCCGTGTGGAGCCAGATGAGGTACAGCTCGATCAGGGTCCGCTCGGCCACGTCCCACCCCGTCGAGGTGGTGTGAAGCGTCTCCGGTGGGAGCGCCCGTCGCCACAGCGCCAGGTTGTCGGAGACGTCCTTGACCTCGGGGCCCCAGTCGGGGAAGGCGTCGGGCTGGAGCATGTCGGGGGACACCTGCGTGCCGGTGGACATGATCTTGTAGATGATCCTGGAGTAGCCCTTCAACGCCTCCCGGGCCGAGGCCAGGCCGTTCGTCACGGCCACCTCCCGGAGGATCGTGACCAGACCGCCCGGGTTGTTGCCCCGCGGGCAGCGGAGGCAGGAGAAGCACTGGGAGCACTCCCAGATGTCCTCCTGCATGATCTGGTAGACGAGCTCCACGTCCTCCCGGGCCAGGGCCTGGGCGATGCGGCGGGGGCTGAAGTCGTAGAAGCGGGCCGAGGGGCAGGCCGCCACGCAGATCCCGCACTCGTAGCAGCCGTAGAGGTAGTCGGGGAAGCGCAGGTCGGCCCTGACTTCCTCGAAGAGCCGGAGCTTCTCCTCGTAGGGGACGTCCTCGTGGCCGGCCACGGCCGGGGCCTTCAGCAGGGCGCTCGCCTGGGCCATGGCTAGAAGGCGATGACGGCGTCGGCGGTCATCGCCATCTCGTTGAAGGCCGCCCCGCCGATCATCTCCACGCCGTCGATGAGGTCGTCGAGGGTGAGGTCGTTCAGGTCCAGGGAGGGCTGGCAGACCAGGAGACGGACCCCCACCCCCCGGGCCTGGTCGACGAAGTGGCGCAGGGGCTGGCCCCGATCGCCCTTGGGACCGATCCGGTCCACGACGTCCTTCCGGAGGAGCTGCGGGCCGTACATGGTGAAGTAGATGGCGACCTCGCAGTCCATGGCCGCCGCCGCGGCGGCCAGGTAGAAGGGGGTGGCCGAGCGGCCGGGGTCGTCGGCGCCGTGCGTCTGGACGTAGAGGACCCGGCCCTCCCCCGCCCCCGACCACATGCCGCCCCCCCCCGCCCCTCCTACGCGGTCCTCCGCACCAAGACGTGGAAGACCTCGCCCTCGCGCTCGATGGCGAGGAGCTCGTGGCCGGTCCGGGCGGTCCAGGCCTTCATGTCCGGCTCCACCCCGGGATCGGTGGCGAGGAGCTCGAGGACCTGGCCCACCTCGATCCCCTTGATCGCCTGGGCCGTCTTGATCACCGGCAGGGGGCAGGAGAGCCCCTTGCAGTCCAGGACCTGGGCGGGTGTCTCCGTGGCCATGGCCTCCTCCTGAAATTGCGCATATCCTAATGCGGCCCGCGCGGTGGACGCAAGGGGCGCAGGCGGGCCTCGTCCGCCGGCCCCCCGGCGCGGTAGGCTAGCCCCGGTCCCGGGGCGAGGAGGGAGGATGCAGGTCGCCGCCATCATGAAGACGGACGTGAAGACGGCCCCGGCCGAGGCCACCTTCGCCGAGGTGGCCCGCCTCCTCCACGACCACCGGATCTCCTCGGTCCTGGTCATGGACGGGGAGCGCCTCGCCGGCATCGTCACCGAGCGGGACCTGGTGAACGTCGTCGCCGACGGGCTCGACCCCAGGGAGGTCCCGGTGGGGAGCAGGATGACCCGGGAGGTGGACACCGTCGGGCCCCGGGCCGACGTGGCCGAGGCGGCCGAGCACATGGCCCGCCTCCAGATCCGGCACCTGCCCGTCGTCGACGGGGACCGGGTGGTGGGGATCGTCTCCATCCGCGACCTCGTCGCCTGGGCCGTGGAGGAGCTGACCGGCGGCCACGAGCTGCCCGACCTCGAGGGCAGCCGCACCGCGCTGTCGGCGGCGGTGGAGATCCAGCGCGCGACCTGAGACAACCGCCGGCCGCGCCAGCGGCCCTGGCGTCGGCTCACAGCCGATCCAGGACCTCCGGCAGCTCCGCCAGGGAGCGGACCCAGGCGTCGGCCTCGGCGAGCTGCTCCGGAGTGGGCTCCTCGGGAGCCTCCCCCCGCAGCACCCACACGGCCCGCATCCCCGCGGCCCGGGCCGGGCGGACGTCGTAGTCGAGGCGGTCCCCCACCATGGCCGCCCGGTGGGCGGGGACGCCCGCCAGCTCCAGGGCGTGGCGGAACAGGCGCGGGTCCGGCTTCTCGGCTCCCACGTCCTCGGAGATGCTCCAGGACTCGAAGTGCCCGTCGATCCCGTCTCGGCGCATGGCCTGCCGCACCGCCGCGGGCTGGTTGGCCAGAACCCCCAGCCGGTAGCTGGCGGCCAGGACCTCCAGGGTCGGCCGGACGTCGGGGTAGAGGTCCTCGGGCTCGTAGCGCCACCAGCGGGAGGCCCGCGCCTCCACCGAGGCCGGGTCGCCGCCCTCGCCCAGGAAGCGCCGGGTGAGGCGCCGGCGGAAGGACCCGGACTGGGCCCGGCGGCAGGCCTCGTACTCCGCGGCGAACTCCTCGTCGGTGAAGCTCGCCCCCGACTCCCGCAGGGCCCGGCGCAGGGCCTCGCGGTAGCGCTCGTCGCGGTAGAGGATCCCGCCCACGTCGAGGAAGACGACGTCGAGATGGGAGGTCACGACCGTTCCCGGGCGCCCGCCACCGGGCTACCGCCGGGCCGTCCCGGTCTCCCGTCCCGCCCGGGACCGGAGGGCGGCCAGAGCCTCCGGGTCCGTGGTCTCCGTGCCCAGGCGGACGGGGTCGAACCGGGTGCCGTGGCAGTCGGAGGCCCCGGTGCTCACCAGGTCCAGGTCTTCGGCCAGGCGACGGAACCGGGAGCGCTGCTCGGGCCGGTGGTCGGGGTGGTCCACCTCCAGGCCGGCCAGTCCGCCCTCGGCCAGGGCGCGGATGAGCCCCTCGGGGACCTCCGCCTGGACCCCCCACATCCCGGGGTGGGCCAGGACCGCCGCGCCCCCGGCCCTCCGGATGAGATCGAGTGCCCGAAGGGGGTGCAGCGCGTGCTTGGCGACGTAGGCCCGGCCCCCGTCGCCGATGAGCTCCCGGGTGTAGGCGTCGGCCTCGGCGGGGACGACGCCCGCCTCCACCATGGCCCGAGCGATGTGGGGACGGACGATGGGGGCGTCGCCGGCGATCTCCCGGACCCGGTCGAAGGACACCGGGTACCCGAGCTCCCGAAGGCGCTCCACCATGCGTTCGCCCCGCCGCTCTCGGCCCGCGCGGAGGCGCTCCAGCTCCTCCCGCAGCTCCGGGTGCTCCGGATTCAGGAAGTAGCCGAGGACGTGGACGGAGAGGCCGTCGTGCTCGGCGGACAGCTCGATCCCGGGGACGACCTCCAGGCCCGTGCCCGCCGCGGCCCGGGCCGCCTCGGGGACCCCGTCCATCGTGTCGTGGTCGGCGATGGCCACCACCGACAGCCCCCGCCTCCGGGCCAGCTCCACCACCTCGCTCGGGGTGAAGGTGCCGTCCGAGCGGGTGGTGTGGACGTGCAGGTCGATCCCTCCCACGGCCCATCCATGGTGTCACGGTCGGCCGACACCGTCAGCGGCGGGCCCCGCCTCACTCGATGGGCACCACCGCCGGGCGGCGGGCCTGGGCCGCGACCGTGACGTAGATGCCGGCCAGGATCACGGCGCCGCCGAGGACGGCGTTCCAGGGGGGCAGCTCGCCCAGGAGGGCCAGGGCCAGCACGGTGGCCCCCACGGGCTCGCCGGTCACCGCGATGGCCACCACCGTGGCCGGCAGGTCTCGGAGCAGGTAGTTGAAGACCGTGTGGCCGAGGAGCTGGGGACCCAGCGTCATGAGGGCGAACAGGGCCCAGACCGCCAGCGGGAACCCCCCGAAGGGCGTGCCCGCGACCAGCATGGCCGCCGCCAGGAACCCGGCGCAGGCCGTGTAGGCCACGGCCGTGTAGGCGGCCAGCGACATCCGGGGGCGCAGCCCCCGGCCGGCCAGGAAGTAGCCCGCGGCCGCCACCGCGGCCAGCAGGGCCAGGAGGTCGCCCAGGGCGGCCCTGGGGCCGGTGCCGACGTCTGCCCCCGAGATCAGCACGGCCCCGCCGAGGGAGAGCGCGATCCCGGCGAGCGCGGGCCGGGTGACCCGCTCCCCGACCGCGCGACCGGCCAGGGCCACCCACACCGGCTGGCTCGTCACCAGGACCGTGCTCGCCGCCACCGTGGTCAACGAGACCGAGGGGATCCACAGGGCGAAGTGGGCGGCCAGCAGGGCGCCGGCGAGGAGCGCGGCGCCCCACTGGGTCCGCGAGAGGGCCCGCAGCTCGCCGCGGTGCCGCAGGAGGGCCAGGGGCAGCAGCACGGCCACGGCGAAGGCGTTCCGGTAGAAGGCGATGGCCAGGGGCGGCGCCTCGGCCACGCGGATGAGGATGGCGGACCCCGATACCGCCACCACCCCCAGCGCGAGCAGCGCCCCGTGGCGCGCCGACATGGCTGGGATTATGGCCGGCGGGGCGCTGCTAGGATCAGCCGGAGCCCGGTGAGCACGCAACGGGAGCGAGCGGCCGTCCGCCTGAGCGGCATCACGTACCTGCGGGTCGCGCTGGTGCCGGCGGTCATGGCCCTCGTGCTCGTGGGCGATCGGGTGCGGTACGCCTTCGTGGCCGCGGGCGCGCTGTTCGCCCTCGCCGCCACCACCGACTTCGTCGACGGCTACCTGGCCCGCCGCTGGTCCGCCGCGACCACGCTGGGTAGCTTCCTGGACACCACGGCGGACAAGCTCCTGGTCTCCGGCGCCCTCATCGCCCTGGTGGCCGCGGGCCGTGCCTCCCCCTGGGTCGCCCTCATCATCGTGGGACGGGAGATCGTCATCCTGGGCCTGCGCGGGATGGTCGCGGCCGATGGCACCATCATGGCTCCCTCCATCTGGGGGAAGCTCAAGGCCAACGTCCAGTTCGTCGCCGTGCTCCTGGCCATCGTGCGCTACCCGCGCCCGCTCGGGTCCCTCTACCTGGACGAGTACGTCATGATCGTCGCGGCCGTCGTGACGGTGGTGTCCGCCATCGAGTACCTCTCGCGTTTCGCGACGATCCTGTCCCCGCATCGGCGACCCTGAGACCCGGGCACCGCGGCGGAGCGGCCGGAAACGTCGGCCCTCGACCTCGAACCGTCCCCCGTTTCGACAGGCGACAACTGTCAATTGTCCTCGATTTGGGATAGCGTCCCCCCGTCGCCGACGGAAGGAGCACGGGACATGGGTGAACGAACGATCCTGGTTTGCGACGTCTGCGGGCAACCTGCGGCCGAGACGGTGACCCTCAGGGTGGGGCGCCGAAACCTGGTGAAGGACCTCTGCAGCACCCACGTCGCGGAGCTCGTCGCCGGGGCGCGCCGGCCGCGCCCGGGCCGACGGAAGGCCATGGTGGTGGCTCCCGAGGCGGCCTCCCCGCCGCGCCGCCGCCCCCGCAAGCAGGGCGGCGCTCAGGGGAGCGCGTAGACCCCCCGACCCACCTTCTGCAGCCGGCCGCTCCTGGTCCCCTCGGCCAGGGCGGCCAGGAGGCGCTGCCGGACGTCGGGGTTGGCGAAGGGGTCGAGGTACCCGCGGCGCAGGGCCAGGTCCTGGATGACCGTCCAGTGGAGGGCCCGGCCCTCCTCGCGGAGCACCGCGACGGCCGCCTCCAGGAACTCCACGGTCACAGCCTCCGGCCGGGGCCGAGCACCGCCTCGGCGAAGAGCTCGAGCATGGAGGGATCAGCGACGGCGAAGGGCAGGGAGGCCGGCGCCACGATCACCTCCTCCACACCCAGGGCGGCGAAGTCCGACAGTCGCTCGAGCACCCGCTCCGGCGTGCCGGTCAGCGTGTCAACCATGTAGGCGTCGAGCAGCTCCCCGTCCAGGTGTCCCCCCGGGGCCCAGCGCTGCAGGGCCCGGAACCGGGCGACCAGGTCCCGATCGTCCTCGCCGACCAGCGTGTACAGGCCCACCGACAGGCGGAGGGACGCGGGGTCCCGCCCCAAGGCCTCGCAGGCCCGCCGGGCGGCGGCCACCCGCCGCCCGTAGGCCCTCGGTGTCCACCGCCACACGGTGTTCCAGCCGTCGCAGGACCGGGCGGCCAGCCGCAGGGCCCGCGGCCCTCCCTTGGCCCCCAGCCAGATCGGCGGGCGCGGTCGCTGGGCCGGGGCCGGGCGGTTGTGGGCGTCGCGCAGGCGGACCCGTGGGCCCTCGAAGGAGGCGGGCCCGCCCGGCAGCAGCCGAGACAGGACCTCCAAGGCCTCCTCCAGGGTCCGGAAGCGATCCGCCACGGAACCGAAGGGGTACCCGAAGGCCTCGAACTCGTCCCCGTACCACCCAGCCCCGACCCCGAGGTCCAGACGACCCCCGGAGAGAAGGTCGACGGTGGTCGCCGCCTTCGCCACGATGGCGGGGTGGCGGAAGGACGCGCTCAGCACGAGGGTCCCCAGGCGGACCCGCTCGGTGACGGCCGCGACGCCGGCGAGCGTGGTGAGGCATTCCAGCGCGCCCATGGGGCGGTCGGGCCCCCCGTACCGGCCAAGGGACAGGAAGAAATGGTCGGAGATCCAGACCGAGTCGAACCCCAGGCGCTCGGCCGTGCGGGCGGCCTCAGCCACGGCGTCGAAGGTGACGGGCTCGCCGCCCGGCAGCGAGAAGTCGTAGTGGGGCAGGGCCAGGCCGAACCGCACCGTTACAGGTACCTCAGCACGTCGGCCGGCCCCGTGATCTCGGTGTCCCGGGGAAGGTGGGTCCCGCGGGGGATCTTCAGTCGCGGGTAGACGGACACGCCGCCCTCGATGCGCACCCCCGCCTGAACCACGACCTCGTCGCCCAGGGCGACGAAGTCCTCGATCCTCGTGGGGTCGTCCGGGTGCGAGCGGATCTCGCTCATGGACCCCACCACCGAATCGGAGAGCCATGCCGCCGGGCCGATGATCGCTCCGTCCCGGACCTGGGACCGGATGATCCGGGCGCCCGCTCCCACCTCCACGTCGTCGTCCAGGTTGGAGTCCACGATCTCCACGCCGGGCCCGATCTCGCAGAAACGGCCGATGCGCACCGCCGGGCCGATCCTGACGGTTCCCGCGGCGATCTTCTCGGCGAGGGTCGTGCCGGTGACCGAATCGGCGAGGGCCAGGGTCTCGGGCGCCACCCACACGTTGCGCTCGGGGTCGAAGGGCGGCCCCAGGAGGCGTCCGACCAGCTCGAACTCGCCCCGCAGGACGTCGAGCATGGTCTCCAAGTAGTCCCGGACGTTGCCCAGGTCGCCGATGCGACGGACGGGGAACACGTGGACCGGGTAGCCGTGCCCCACCAGCCACGGGAGGAGATCCTTGCCGAAGTCCAGCCGGGTTCGCCGCAGATCGACCACCTCGGGCTCCCGGGCCACCTCCCGGAGGGCCGCCGTGTCCACCAGGTAGAACCCGGCGTTCGTCATGAGGGGCAGCCGGCGGAACTCCTCCTCGTCGGCCACCCGGAAGTGCTCCCGCAGCTCGGCTAGGGTCGGCTTCTCCACGAAGTCGGTGACGCGGCCGTCGGTCCCGGCCAGTATGACCCCGTACTTCTCGGCGACCTCGTCGGGCTCCCGGACCATGGCCGCGATCGTGACCAGCGCCCCCCGCTCCACGTGGGCCCGGTGCATGGGCTCGAGGTCGAAGTCGATGATGGAGTCGGTGGGGAACACCAGGGCCCGCTGCGTCAGGTCCCAGTGGTCCATCATCCGGAGGGCGGAGTCGGCGCTGCCGGTGGTGAGGGGGTCGAACTTCACGGGCGAGTACTGCACGTCCACGCCGAAGCCCTCCCCGTACCCGATCATCACCTTGATCTGGTACCGGTTCTCCTTGCCGTGGGCGATGATGTAGTAGCGCTTGATCCCCTCGCTCGACAGGATCCGGATCACCCACTGGATGAGGCGGCGGCCCAGGAACGACATGGCCGCCTTGGAGCGCAGGTACCCAGGGGCCTTCAGCGTGAGGGGTCGTGCCCGGATCCCGCGACCTCCCGCGAGGCCGATGCCGATGATCTCGGGGAGCCCGCCCATGCCGCCGGAATGATACCGGGGGGCGGCCGGCAGCCGGGGCTCAGGGGGCGAGGGCGGAGGGCGGGCCGATGCGCCCCCGCAGGACCACGTTGCCCGCCGCGTCCTCCACCACCACGGCCGTGAAGCTCCGCAGGTCCTGGCGGAACTCCCGGTAGACCGTGGCCGCCCCGTCCTCGTCCAGCTCGGTGACGCGGCCCACGCGAAGCTGCGCCCCCTTCGCCCCCACCAGGCGGACTCGAAGCGGCAGCGCGAACTCCGCGGGGTCCACGCCGTTCACGATGACCACGGCGAAGTCCAGGATGTTGGGGGAGACGAACACGAGGGCGGCGCCGCCCCCCGGCACCTGCCCCCTCACGGGGGCGAGCGTGGCGAACCGGGCCCGGTCCTCCTCCCCCCGGAAGGGCACGTTCTGGAGGAACCGCCTGAACCGGCCCAGGACCTCCACGGTCTCCTGCCGGGCCTGGGCCGCCCGTTCCTCGAACTCCTGGGCCCGGTCGGCCATGACGGCTCCCCAGCCCAGGCTGCCCGCGGCCACCGCCGCGGCGGTCACGGAGGCCAGGATCGCCACCGCCCGCCGCCGCGGACGCGGGCCCCGCCGGGCCCGCTCGCGCACCGCAGCCACCACACGGTCCTCGAGCCCCTCGGGCGGTGCCACCGGCGGCAGCGCGAGGGCCATGGCCGCGGCCGCCTGCTGGAGGTCGCGGACCTCCTTCCGGCAGGCTGCGCACCAGGCCACGTGCCGGTCCACGGCCACCCCCTCCCTGGCCGGCAGCCCCCCCAGGGCGTGCTCGGCGAGCAGCTCGCGGACGGCCGGACAGTTCACGGCGCCTCCTTCGCCACCTGGGCCCGGCGGAGCTTGATCAGGGCCGCCCGCAGGCGGGTCTTCACGGTGCCCAGGGGAACGCCGTCGGCCTCGGCGATCTCCCGGGCGGTGAGCCCCCGGAAGTAGGCCCGCGCGAGCAGGCGCCGCTCCGCTTCCGTGAGCGCCTCCAGGGCCCGCAGGGCCCGATCGCGCTCGATGATGGGCCCCTCCTCACCCTCCGCGGCCTCCTCGGGGACCCGCTCGACCAGGACCAGCGTGGGACGCGAGGCGCCGGTCTCCCGGCGAAGCCGGTCCACGGCCAGGTTGTGGGCGATGGTCATGAGCCAGGTGGAGAGGCGCCCCCGGGCGGGGTCGAAGCTCGCCGCCTTCCGCCACGCCATGAGGAACACGTCCTGGGTGAGCTCCTCGGCCGACTCGGCGTTGCCCAGCAGCCGGTAGCCCATCGTGTAGACGGGCCGCCCGAATCTCCGGTACAGGGTGCGGATCGCCTGGTCGTCGCCGGCCAGCAGGCCTTCCACCAACTGCTGCTCCTCTCGAGGGAGGAGGGGACCTTCGGCCCGAGCGGTCACCCGGTCTCCTTCCCGATATACGGGCCCCGACCCGGCCCGGGCTTGCGGCCGGGCCGGACCCATTATCCGCCCCGGCTCCCCCCGGCCCAAGGGGCCTCGCTTCCGCGGCCCCGGCCCGAGTGGGATGATCCCTCCGTGGGCACCGTCAGGCGCGCGCGGTCGGCGCCCCCGGTCGGGGCGGCCCCGACCCCGCCGGCCGCCGGGCAACCGGGCGCCCCCGCGGTCCGGCCCGACCTGCAGGTCGCCGCCGAGGAGCGGACGGCGGACTCGGTGGCCGGGGGGATGGCGCCCGGCGTGCGGGCCCGCGCCGTGGGCATGGAGGGGCTCCGGTTGCAGGTCGTGCCGG
>CAYVCH010000014.1:0-4467 GCA_964449755.1 uncultured Actinomycetes bacterium | reverse complement strand
CCTCATCGTGCCCCAGGCCGTCAAGATCGTCCGGGAGTACCAGCGCCTGGTCGTGTTCCGGCTGGGACGGCTGCTGGGGGTGAAGGGCCCGGGGCTCACCTTCCTCATCCCCCTCGTGGACCGGCCGGTGTGGGTGGACCTGCGGGAGTTCTTCCTGGAGATCCCCCGTCAGGACTCGATCACGAAGGACAACGCGCCCATCGCCATCGACTTCATCATCTTCTACAAGGTCGTGGACCCGGCCATGAGCGTCGTCCGGGTGGGGAACTTCGCCGGGGCGGCCCAGAACATCGCCGCCACGACGCTCCGGGCCGTCGTCGGCGACATCCTCCTCGACGACGTCCTCGCGCGCCGGGACGAGATCAACCAGGTGCTCCGGGCCAAGCTGGACGAGATCACCGAGCGCTGGGGGGTGAAGGTGACGAACGTCGAGATCCGGGAGATCATCCCGCCCCCCTCGGTGCAGGAGGCCATGACCCGGCAGATGTCAGCGGAGCGGCAGCGGCGGGCCATCGTCACGGAGGCCGAGGGCCAGAAGCAGGCGGCCATCGCGGTGGCGGAGGGCAACAAGCAGGCGGCCATCCTGAACGCCGAGGGCGACCGCCAGGCGGCCATCCTGCGAGCCGAGGGCTTCGCCCTGGCCCTGTCGAAGATCTTCGAGGTGGCCCGGGGCGTGGACGCCAACACGATGAGCCTCCAGTACCTGGAGACGCTGAAGCAGGTGGGAGCGTCCCCCTCCACGAAGTTCGTGATCCCCCTGGAGCTGTCCTCCCTCCTCGCGGGCGTCACGGGGCTCGCCGGGAGGTCCTTCGGGGACGGCGGCGGCGCCCCCGCGTAGGCGCCCGCGCCGGGAGGGTGGTCATCCCGCAGGAGCCGTCCTCAGCGAGGGACGTCCTCGCTCGATCTCGCGGGTCCGGTCGGCGTCGGCGACGGGACCGTCTCGGTGTCCCAGGTCGGATCCCGACCTCGAGGGGGAAGAGGGCCATCGGGGTGACGGCGAGGGCGGCGGCCCCGGGCCACCGGGTGCCGCCGGTGGGAGCCTCCTTCCGGCTGGACCCGTTTTCGAACCGGGCCAGAGGCCCTCCCCCGTCTGCGAGGTCGGTGCGAACCACAGGTGCCGTCAGCCCCGCAGCGCCCTGGCCACGAGCCGGCACACCGAGCGCTCGACCAGGGGCTGGAAGGCCTCGAGGGCGAGGGGTGGGCGCAGCCCGGCCAGCATCCCCTCGAGCAGCCCGCCGTGAACGGCGCACACGAGCTCCCGGTGGTCCTCCAGGAGGTCCCGGAAGGGGCAGTCTCGGAACGTGATCTCGACGGCGGCCCTGCCCCGCCGGCGGAACCTGGGCTCGAACCCGGCGTCGGCCAGGGCCTCCTGGAGGATGGCCAGGGTCCTGCCCTCGGGGACGCGGACGCCCGGCTTCGGGGCGCCCCGGGACACCAGGTACGCGCCCCACTCGCGGGCCAGGCCCTGGGCCCGTTCCCGGGCGCGCCGGTCCCGGAGGGCCCCCGCCAGGATCTCTGCCAGGAGCCGGTAGTCACGTCCCTCGCGCGGCTCCGGCTCCACCGCCGAGTACAGGGTCTGCGGGCGCCCCACCCTCGCCCCCCGGCGGACCTCCCGGCTGACCAGGCCCACCTCTTCCAGCCGGCGCAGGTGGGGCCGGAGGGTGTTGGGGTGCAGCGACAGCCGCGCCGCCATCTCCCGGACCGACACCGGCCGCCCCGACAGCCGCAGGTACCGGTACAGGCGGAACCGGGTGTCGTCGGCCAGGGCCTTGTGGACCTCGAGGCTGGCGCGGCCGGCCCGCTCGGTCACCGTCGACGGCCCCCACGCGGCGCGCTAGCATGGGAGCGGGACGTTCGCACGGTTTGCACGGTCCCAATCAGCTTAATCCGGGAGGAACCCGTGGTCACCGAGGAACAGGTCCGAGCGGCGCTGCGAAACGTCCTCGATCCCGAGATCCACCAGCCCATCGAGGACCTGGGCATGCTGAAGGACGTGCGGGTGGAGGGGGGGACCGTTCGCGTCGACGTCCTCATCACCATCGAGGGCTGCCCCCTGAAGGACCGGATCACCCACGACGTGGAGCGCGCCCTGGCGCCCCTCCAGGGGGTGGAGCGCGTGGAGGTCGCCCTCTCGCCCATGAGCCCGCAGGAGCGCGAGGCCCTCGTGCACAGGCTCCGGGGTGGGGCAGCCGCCCAGCGGGCCATCGTGTTCCCGGAACGGACCAGCGTCGTCGCCGTCGCCTCCGGCAAGGGCGGCGTCGGCAAGTCCAGCGTGACCGTGAACCTGGCCTGCTCCCTCGCCGCCGACGGGTACGCCGTCGGGATCCTCGACGCCGACGTGTGGGGGTTCTCGGTCCCGCGCATGCTGGGGGTCTCGGGCAGGCCCGTGGGCTTCAACGACATGATCCTTCCCCTCGAGGCCCACGGGGTGCGCGTGATCTCCATGGGCTTCTTCGTGCCCGAGGAGACCCCGGTGATCTGGCGGGGGCCCATGCTCCACAAGGCCATCGAGCAGTTCCTGGCCGACGTGTACTGGGGGGAGCTGGACTTCCTGCTGGTGGACCTGCCACCGGGCACGGGCGACGTGTCGATCTCCCTCGCCTCCTTCCTGCCGGGGGCCTCGATGCTCGTGGTCACCACCCCCCAGGAGGCCGCCCGCAAGGTGGCCGAGCGGGCGGGGCGGATGGCCGAGCGGACCAATCTCCGCCCCATCGGGGTCGTGGAGAACATGTCGTGGTTCGCCTGCGCCCACTGCGGCGAGCGGACCTCCATCTTCGGCGAGGGCGGCGGACGTGAGGCCGCCGAGACCCTGGGCGTGCCCCTCCTGGCCCAGGTGCCCCTCGTGCCCGCCCTCCGGGAGGGCGGCGACAGCGGCGTCCCCATCGTGGTCTCGGACCCCGATTCCCCCGCCGGCGAGGCCCTCATCGCCGCCGCCCGCGAGCTGGCCAGGGTCACGAAGAGCAGGGTGGGCCGGCCCCTCCTGCTGCTGCCGAGACCGGGGGCGGCCACGGGGCACCCGCGCTGAGGCGCCGCCCTCACCCTGGCGTAGGCCGGGGCTTGCCCCCGGCCGTCCCGCGACCCTGGCGGAGGCCGGGGCTTGCCCCCGGCCGTCAGCCCTCGTCGGGCCCGTAGCTCGCGATCCTCTGCGGGAGCCTCCTCGACCCCACCGCCCAGGCCACGAGCAGCAGGGCCGAGACCGTGGCCACGGTGAGGGCCGTCCACTGGCTCCCCGTGAGCGCGAAGAACCGCTTGTCCACACGGAGGAAGTCGGTGACCACCCGCATGGCCCCGTACCAGAGGCCGAAGGTGAGCGTGAGGACGCCCTCCCGCCGGGGACGGCGGTTCAGGAGGGCCAGGACCCCGAAGAGGGCCCACGAGGAGAGCATGTCGTAGAGGGCGGTCTGGTGGACTCCGATCCCCTCGGCCAGCACCCGTCCGCCGGGGGAACGCAGGGTGGCGCCGGCCCCCGTGACCACGAGCTCCAGACCTCCCTGGAGCACCGCGCGGCAGGTCTCCGCCGCGCAGACAAAGGGCGGGGCGAGCGTGCCTCCCTGGTAGGTGAAGGCCAGGAACCAGCTCGTGGGCTTGCCCAGGTGGTCGCCGATGACGAGGTCGCCGATGCGCCCCACGGCGATGCCGAGGGCCAGCCCGATGACCGCCCCGTCCATCACCTGGAAGAACCGGTACCCGCGGCGCCGGATCACCGGCAGGTTCAGCAGGATGGCCCCGGCGATGCCCCCCAGGAGGGTGAACCCACCACGCCACAGGGCCAGCATGTCCGTGACCCCGTCGAACTCGGAGGCGTGGGCGACCACGTAGAAGAGACGGGCCCCCAGGATGGCCCCCACCAGGGCCCAGACCACCATGGTGTTCACGTCCTCGGCGCTGAGCCCCCGCCGGGGACCCTGGCGGGACAGGACCCGGGCCCCCACCAGGAAGCCCACGGCGATCATGACGCCGTGGGGGGAGATGGCGAAGTCGCCTCCGAACCGGATGCGGTCCAGGACCGGCCAGCCCACGGCCGCCAGGAACGACCCCATGATGACCGAGTCTACCAGCGCCCGGAGGTGGGACCGGCGGCGTGGGCTGCCCCGGGGACGGTGACCCCCGAGGCTACCCGCGCCCGGAGGTGGGGCCGCCCCCAGGCCACAGCGCCGCCGCTGCCCGGCCGAGGAGGATCCCGCCGAGCACGTCCGTGGGGTAGTGCACGCCCACGTAGGCACGGGAGACCCCGACGGCGCCGACGAGGGCCGCCAGGGCCCGCCGGGCGGCGGTGGAGAGCGAGAGCTCCCGCCCGGCCACCGCGACGAAGGCCCCCAGCACGGCGGGGTGGCTGCTCGGCCACGACGCCGCACGGGGGCGCCGGATCAGGACCCGGACACCCGCCGGGTCGGCCTCGTAGGGGCGGGGCCGCGCGAACAGCCGCTTCAGCCCCTGCCCGGCGAGCCAGGCGACGGAGGCCGCGGC
>CAYVCH010000013.1:0-22306 GCA_964449755.1 uncultured Actinomycetes bacterium | reverse complement strand
GGGGCCGGCCGGGACCCCGCGCGGGTCCGGGGGAGATAATGCCGGTGGGCCTGGGCCGAGGCCCCGTGGGCCGGCCCGAGGACGGGAAGCGGAGGCGGCGGCGTGACGGGCAGGTACGAGCTGCTGGAGCACACCGCCGACGTCGGGATCCACGCCTGGGGGGCGACCCTCGCGGAGGCGCTGGAGGCGGCCGCCTGGGGTGTGGTGGACCTGCTCGGCATCCGCGTGGGGGGGCCCGGGGAGCGGCGGCAGGTGCGGGTCCGGGCGGAGGACCCGGGGGGCCTGGCGGTGGACCTGCTGAACGAGCTGATCCTGCTGCACGAGCTGGAGGGTGCGGCCGTGGCGGGCCTGCGGGTCCTCCGAGCCACCGACACCGAGGCCGAGGCCGAGGTCGAGCTGGCCCCCCTCCCCGGGGAGCCGGCCGGGACCGTGGTGAAGGCCGCCACCTATCATCAGCTCCGGGTGGCGCGCGAGGCTGACGGGAGCGTGGACCTGCGGGTCTTCGTGGACGTGTGATGACGGTGCAGCCGGAGAAGGTGGAGCCCTTCGTCTGGAAGATCCCCCAGGGGACGGTGGCCGGCATGCGCGTGCCGGGGATCGTGTACGCGTCGGACGACCTGATCCGCAAGGCCGTGGACGACCGCGCGGTGGAGCAGGTGGCCAACGTGGCGACGCTCCCCGGGATCGTGCGTGCCTCCTACGCGATGCCCGACATCCACTGGGGCTACGGCTTCCCCATCGGCGGGGTGGCCGCCACCACCGTGGAGGGGGGTGTGGTGTCCCCCGGCGGGGTGGGCTTCGACATCGCCTGCGGGGTCCGGCTCATCCGCTCGGACCTGGAGTGGGAGCGCGAGGTGAAGCCCCGGATCGGGGAACTGGTCCACGGGCTGGGGCGCCACGTGCCCCGGGGCGTGGGCACGAAGGGCCGGATGCGGCTCACCCGGGGGGAGGTGGAGAAGGTCCTGCGGGACGGCGTCCGGTTCCCCCTCTCCCGGGGGGTGGGGACCGAACGGGACGCGGAGTTCTGCGAGGACCGGGGGGTCCTCCCGGACGCTCGCCCCGAGGAGGTCTCCGACAAGGCCGTCGAGCGTGGTGCCCCGCAGCTGGGGTCCCTGGGCGCGGGCAACCACTTCCTCGAGGTGCAGGTGGTGGAGGAGGTCTTCCACGACCGGGCGGCGCGGGTCATGGGCCTGTCCGTGGGCCAGGTGTGCGTGATGGTGCACACGGGTTCTCGGGGGATGGGCCACCAGGTCTGCACCGACCACCTGAGGGTCATGGACCGGCTCATGCCGCGCCTCGGGATCGAGGTCCCCGACCGCCAGCTCGCCTGCGTGCCCCTCTCGCACGAGGCCGCCGAGCGGTACCTGGGGGCGATGCGGGCGGCGGCGAACTTCGCCCGGGCCAACCGGCACGTCCTCACCGACGCGGTCCGGGAGGCCTTCGAGGAGGTCTTCGGCCGCTCCTCCCGGGACCTGGGCCTGGAGGTGGTCTACGACGTGGCCCACAACCTGGCGAAGCTGGAGGAGTTCGAGGTGGAGGGTGGGCGCCGAACCCTCTGCGTCCACCGGAAGGGCGCCACCCGCGCCTTCGGGCCCGGCCACCCGGAGATCCCGACCGCCTACCGGGAGGTCGGGCAGCCGGTCATCATCCCGGGCAGCATGGGGACCGCCTCCTACGTGCTGGTCGGGACGGCGGAGTCGGCCGAGCGGGCCTTCTCCTCGACCTGCCACGGGGCCGGGCGGGCCATGTCCCGGACCCGGGCCAAGAAGCTCAAGACCGGGCCCGAGGTGCGCCGCGACCTGGAGGCGGCGGGGATCACCCTGGCCCCCGCCCACTGGGGCTTGCTTGCCGAGGAGGCTCCGTACGCGTACAAAGACGTATCCGAGGTGGTGGACGTGTGCGAGGGGGCGGGCCTGTCCCGGAAGGTGGCCCGGTTGCGGCCCGTCGGCGTCGTCAAGGGGTGAGGATGGCCAGAGCGCTGGAGGAGACCACCGCCGCGGGGGCGCCGGGGGTGGTCCCGCGTCGTGCCCGGGTGGTGATCCGGCGGGTGGGCCCGTGGTCGGTGCTCCGGTTCTCGCTGCTGTTCTACTTCTGCGTGATGCTGGTCGTCTGGCTGGCGCTCATGTTCCTGTGGGCCATCATGAGCGCCGTCGGAGTCGTGGAGTCCGTGGAGGGCCTGCTCAAGTCCGTGAGCCTGGTCTCCCAGGACTTCCGCTTCGACAGCCGGTGGATCTTCACGCGGCTGTTCCTCGTGGGCGTGGGGCTGGTGGTCCTCTGGTCTCTGATCAACGTGTTTGTGGCCTTCCTGTACAACCTCTGCTCCGACGTGGTCGGGGGGATCGAGGTCACGCTGGCCGAGCGGCGCTGAGGCTGGGGCTGTCGGGCGGCCGGGACGTCCACCCGGTTGACGGGCCTTTCGGGGCGTGAGTAGGCTGGCCCGGGAGGCCTGAGGGCGAACCGCGGGCCTGTAGCTCAGGTGGTCAGAGCGCATCCCTGATAAGGATGAGGTCGGTGGTTCAAGTCCACCCAGGCCCACCGCGAAAGGGGGGTTCCCATGGCGGAGGAGACCGAGCAGGGTGGGAAGAGGAGCGGCAAGCGGCGGTTCTTCCTGTTCGTGCTGCTCTCCGCCCTGGTGGCGGGCGTCGCGTCGTTCCTGAAGCGGCGCCGGGGCCGGGACCTGGAAGAGGGCGAGTGGCAGGAGCTGCCGCCCCCCGCCGGAGGGTAGCGAGCGGGAGCCGCCAGTCCCCCCGGGGCGCGTGAGGCGGCCCGGGCCGGGCTCGAGGGGGCCGGCGCTAGACTCGGCGTGGTGGTCGGCGAGCACTGGCAGCTGGCCCGGGAGGCTGCGTCGGCCTGCGGGGTCGAGCTCCGACCCCTGCGCTCCCTGGAGGACGCCGAGGCCCTCCTCGGCGTGATGACGGCCACCTGGGGCGAGCACCAGCTCCTGCCACGGGAGGTCGTCCGGGCCATGGCCGAGAGCGGGAACCTGCCCTGGGGGGCCTTCGCCGGGGCGCAGCTGGTGGGCTACGTGCTCGGGTGGATCGGGGAGGAGGGGGGCGAGCTGCACGTGCACTCGCACATGCTGGCGGTCCTGCCCACCTGGCGGTCGCGGGGTGTGGGCTACGCGCTGAAGCTCGCCCAGCGGGCGCAGGCCTTGGACCGGGGGATCGCCACGGCCCGGTGGACCTACGATCCCCTCCTTGCCCGGAACGCCAAGTTCAACTTCGGCAGGCTCGGAGTGCTGGCCGACCGGTTCCTCCGCAACTGCTACGGGGAGATGTCCGATCTCATCAACCGCGGCGACCGCAGTGACCGGTTCCTCGTGCGCTGGGACCTCCGCCGCCGCCCGGGCCCACGACCGATGGTCCCCGGCGAGGAGCGGGAGCTGCTCGTGGCCCAGGGCCCGCCGGACGCGCCGCGACCCCTCCTCGTGGCCGACCCAACCTCCGAGCCGGAGGGGAGCTGGCGGGTGGAGGTGCCGGCGGATCTCCCCGCGCTCCGGGCGCGGGACCCGGGGCTGGCCAGGGCCTGGCGGGACGCGGCGGCCGCGGCCTTCGAGGCCTGTCTCGCCCTCGGGATGGTGGTGGCCGCCTTCTCGCCGCCCGGGGGGGGCGAGCCGCCCTTCTACCACCTGGCCCTGCCGTCGGCCCTGGTGGATCTGCCCGGGAGATGACGAGGCTCCGGGCCGTCGAGCTCCGGCTCGTTGGGATCCCCCTGGTGCGACCCTTTCGCACGAGCTTCGGTACCGAGACCGAGAAGGAGTGCATCCTCGTGCGGGTTCTCACCGACGAGGCCCAGGGGTGGGGGGAGTGCGTGGCCGGCCCCCGGCCCGACTACGCCGAGGAGTTCAACGAGGCGGCCTGGGCGGTCCTCCGCGACCACCTCGCCCCCGCCCTCCTGGCGGCCGGGGAGGTGACGGCCGGGGAGGTGGCGGGAGCCCTGGCGGGCGTGCGCGGCCACCGCATGGCGAAGGCAGCCCTGGAGATGGCGGTGCTCGACGCGGAGCTGCGGGCGAGCGGTCGGTCCCTGGCGGAGGCCCTGGGAGGGGCGAGGGAGCGGGTGCCCTGCGGGGTGTCGGTGGGCATCGCCGCGAGCGTGGATGCCCTCCTCGAGCAGGTCGCCGGCTACGTCGCCGAGGGCTACCGCCGGGTCAAGCTGAAGATCGAGCCGGGCCTCGACGTGGCCCGGGTGCGGGCGGTCCGGGAGGCCTTCCCCGAGGTCCCGCTGTCGGTGGACGCGAACGGTGCCTACCGGCTGGAGGACGCCCCCGTCCTGGAGGCCCTGGAGGCCTTCGAGCTGGTCATGATCGAGCAGCCCCTGCACCACGAGGACCTGCTGGACCACGCCACCCTCCAGCGGCGCCTGGCGACCCCGATCTGCCTGGACGAGTCCATCCGCGGGGTGGCGGACGCGCGGGCCGCCCTGGAGCTGGGCTCCTGCCGGGTCATCAACATCAAGCCGGGGCGGGTGGGGGGCCTGCTCGAGGCCCGGCGCATCCACGACCTCGCCGTCGAGCGCGGGGTGCCGGTGTGGTGCGGGGGGATGCTGGAGACCGGCGTGGGGCGGGCCGCCAACCTGGCCCTGGCGGCGCTGCCAGGCTTCACCCTCCCGGGCGACACCAGCGCCAGCCGCCGCTACTTCGAGGAGGACCTGACGGAGCCCTTCGAGATGGACCCCGACGGGTCGATGGCCGTGCCCCGGGGTCCGGGCCTGGGGGTGGAGCCCCTTCCCGAGCGCCTGGCGGCCTGCACGAGACGCGTGGAGGTCGTGGAAAAAGAGTGACAAGAACGGACTTCCGGCTTGACGGCGGCACCGGGGCCGCCTAGAGTCCGCCTCGAGAGACCGCTGGAGCCCTCGGGCCCCGGCGGTCTCTCGTCTGTCCCGACGGATGCCTTCCGTGAACCGCAGCTCGGGCTCTTCGAGGCCCGAGCGCGCGGGCGCGGACGCGCGCCGGGAGCTGGTCTGCTCCCGCTTGGTGACCGAGCCCGTCGTCTTCCCTTGGGCCCGCTGCCGCGTGGTCTCAGCAGGAGGGGTCAAGGGGGCTCGCCACCCCCGGCCTCCCCTGGGCGGGGCTCGGCCGGTGGAGGTTCAGCCCGTGGCGCCCGGCGCTCCGGTGCTTTACGCTGCTCGCCGGGGCGGTGGCAGCGCCGCCCGGGGGATCGGGGAGCGATGAAGAAGCGCATCGTCCGGGCCGGAGGGTTCGAGGTCGTCGACGAGCGGGGCAATGTCCGGGCCCGGGTGGGGCTGGCCTCCGACGAGTCTCCCTTCCTCTCCTTCCACGACGCCTCGGGACGCGTGCGGGCACGGTTCGGCCTGTCCTCGGACGGGTCGGCGGGGCTGGCCATCGGAGACGAGGGCGGGCGGGTCCGGGCGACCCTGGGCCTCGCCTCCGACGGGTCTGCCAGCCTGGCCCTGGGTGACAAGAACGGGAAGATCAGGGCCAAGTTCGGGCTGGCGTCGGAGGGGTCGCCGACCCTGGGACTCCAGAGCAAGGACGGCGAGCTGAAGTTCGTCTTCACCCTCGCCCAGCAGGGCTCGCCGACGGTGGGCCTGTACGACGAGGACGGCAAGGTCCGGGCCCGCCTGGGCCTGGCCGCCGAGGGGTCCCCGATCATCCGGCTGCTGGGGAGGGACGGGGACCTGCGGGCCATCATCGGGTTGGCGGCTGACGGGACGCCCGTCATCCGGCTGCTGGGGAAGGACGGCGAGCCCGTCTGGTCGGCGCCCTGAGCGCGGCGGCCGGCGGAAGCGGCGGGGGCGCCCGCGGTCGACGCGCGGCACTATGATGCCGCCGGGGACGTAGCTCAGCGGTAGAGCGCCTGCCTTGCACGCAGGAGGTCGCCGGTTCGAGTCCGGTCGTCTCCACGGGGCGCCAGCCTCCGGGACCCTGGCCGGGAGGGGTCGGAGGGGGTGAACCGTCGGCGCCCGTCGCCCGTAGTCCTTCCCGGGAGGTCGAGGCGGGGGACGAGATGCGGACTCCGTTGGGTGCGGTGGTCGTGGGGGCGGTACTGGTGGGCCAGCTCGTCGGCGGGCAGCCGGCCCTGGGGCAGCCCGCCCCAGCCGCGGCGCCTGTGCTCGGGGCCGCGCGGGTGCGGGTGAGGATCGTGGAGTTCGGCTTCCGGCCCAGGCGCGTGAAGGTGGCGCCGGGCACCCGCGTGCGGTGGGTGAACACGGGCGGTCTGTCCCACACGACGACGTCGACGACGGGGGAGTGGGACTCGGGGATCCTGGCCCCGGGGGAAAGCTTTAGCCGGGTCTTCCGGAAGGAGGGGACGTTCCGCTACCGGTGCCAGATCCATCCCGCCCTCATGCGGGGTGTCGTCGTGGTGGGGTGAGTCCCTCACGGGAATCGGTGGTCGGGCACCTCCTCGGGCTGACGTCACGGCAGGAGTTCGCGGCGTCGACGATGCGCCGTGGGGAAGGTCGCCGCCGCCCGCAGGGCGCCGGCCTGTCGGTGGGGGAGCGGCCGGGTGGGCGGCATCACCCGGCGTGCGCTCCGGGCACCGACGGGGCCCAGGGGGCCAGGAGGTCCACGGCGTAGGTGGAGAGCAGCTCCTGCTGGAGAGGGCCGGCCGGGAACAGGCGGCGGGCCGCCATCCCGAGGCGCCGGGCCAGGGCGAGGTGCTGGCCGCAGAGGGGGACCAGGCGGCCCCGTCGCACCTGGGCGACGACCTCTGGCTGGCCGGCCCCCACGCCTCGCTGCCAGAGGCAGAAGGGGCAGGCCAGGCGGAGGCGCTGGGGGTAGCCGTACTGGGCGCGGTACCCGAAGTCGTGCTCGATGACCCGTCCCCACAGGGCCACCGTGCCCACGACGGCGGGGTCCCGGGCCCGGCGGACCAGCTCTGGCGTGCGAAGGCCGTGCAGGCCGCAGCTGCAGTGGGGGTTCGGGGCGGCGTGCAGCCGCACGGCCCCGCAGGTGGCCTCGGCTGGACGCAGGGGCGGCCAGGGCCGGCCCAGTCCTGCCACGGGACGCAGGCGGAGGCGGGAGCCGTCGCGCCGGCTCCACAGGCTCCAAGCTCGCCAGGCGGCGATGGCCTCCGCGACGCGGACCGTCTCGAGGGGGGCGGTGGTACGCAGGATCACGGGGCTGGCCGCCCTGGCTCAGCCGGCTCCGGCTCGCGTTCGGGCTCCGGGACCGGCTGGGGGAGCACCTCGGGCACCGGGAGGTTGACGGGCTCAGCCTCGATGATGCGCCGCGGCTGACCGATGTTCATCCGGCCACCTCCTGGGAGGCATCCGTCCCCCTGAGCCTACCTCCGCGGGCCCGATCGCGCGAGGCCGTTGTGCCCGGCACGCCGGGGCTCGTAGGCTGATGGGCGTGCCCGCGTCGCCCGCCGCCTCGTCGGGCCCGGCGGTTCGTGTCGGGGCCATCCACGAGCCCTCCCGTCCCGTGGTGGAGGGCCTCGCGGCGCTGGTAGAGCGGACGGCCCGACATGACCGGCACCGGCCGCTGGGCGAGCACGCCCTCGCCGAGCTGAAGCAGGGGCCGCGGGTGTTCCCCCATGCGGCCTTCGTGGCCCGTTGCGGAGGGGAGCTGGCCGGCTACGCGCACCTCTCGGAGCGCGAGACCGCTCACGGGTGGCGCCTGGAGGCGTTTACGGCCCCGGAGTTTCGGGGGCGGGGCGTGGCGACCAGCCTGCTCGAGGCCGTCGTGGAGCACGTCGCCTCCCACGGAGGGGGGCGGATCCACGTGTGGGCCTACGCGCCGGGTCCTGCCCACGCCAGGCTGGCTGAGCGCTTCCGGATGCGCCTGGTGCGACGACTCCTCCGGATGTCCCGGGACCTGCCCGGACCGGCCGCGCCGGTGCCCGCGGGATTCCGGCTGCGGCCGTTTCGCCCGGGGGACGGGGAGGCCTGGCTGGCCCTGCACAACCGGGTCTTCGCCCAGCACCCGGACGGTGGGGGCTGGACCGAGGCGGACCTGGCCTGGCACCTGGCGGAGCCCTGGTTCGACCCCGAGGGGTTCCTCCTGGCGGTGGGCGAGCCGGGGCCGGCCCGAGGCGGGGACCACGAGGCGCGGCCGGTGGGCTACTGCTGGATGAAGCTGGAGGGCGACGTGGGGTGGGTGTACTTCCTCGGAGTCGACCGGCCGGCCCGGGGGACGGGGCTGGCGGCGGGCCTGTGCGCGGCCGGGCTGGCCTGGGCCCGGGGGCGGGGAGCCCGGCGCGCGTCCCTCTACGCCGACGAGGGGAACGTGCCGGCAGTGCGGCTGTACCGGCGCCTGGGCTTCGAGGTCGAGCACGTCGACCTCTGCTATCAGCTCGACGTGCCGGGGAGGGGGGTCGGGGCTACCGCCAGACCAGCCGGTAGATGCCCTGGGGGTCGCTGAAGTAGATGCGCCCGTGGGGGTCCACCTCGATGGACAGGACGCCTCGGGGGTGGCGGTAGGCGACGCGCTGCCCCCGCACGCCGCGCCGGTCCGTCGTCAGGGTCAGGCGGCGAATCTCGCCGGTATTCCAGGCGCCGAAGAACAGCCGTCCGGGGCTGTGCAGCCCGCACCGGTCACAGAAGGCGAGCCCAGTGGGGGCGATGGTCGGGGTGTACCATCGCTCGGGGAGGCGGCGCGCCCGGCCGTCCCGGTTGGTGTTGCGGGGGGGCTCCGGCGGTGTGTCGCAGGTCGCCCGTGGTCCCCACGCGTAGTTCCCTCCGGGGACGATGCGGTTCACCTCGTCGTTGCACTCGGGGCCGTTGTCCGTCTCCCACAACCTGCCGGTCCGGGGGTCGAAGCCCAGGCCGTAGGAGTTGCGGATGCCGTAGGCGAAGACCCGGTTGCCGAAGGGGTTGCCCGGCGCCGCCCGCCCGTCATCGGTGAGGCGCAGGACCTTGCCCAGCACGCGGTCCAGGTCCTGGGCGTTGGCGGGGTTGGCGCCGTCGCCGATGACCACGTAGAGGAACCCGTCGGGACCGAACAGGATGCGTCCGCCCTGGTGGTTCGTGGCGGGCATGACGGGCGAGGTGAAGACCGCCCGCGGGTTTGACCCCCTGCCCCCGTCGTCGGTCCAGCGCAGGATCTGGTTCCGGGGCTTTCCGTCAACGGAGCGCGTGACGTAGGCGTAGACCCACGGGACGGCGGGGTAGTCGGGGTGGAGCGCGATGCCGAGGAGGCCCCGCTCCCCCTGGGTCAGCAGGTGGCCCACGCGGGCGAACGTGCGGTGGCTCCGGGTCCGCGGGTCGTAGACGCGCACCCGCCCGGTCAGGCGCTCGCCGTAGAAGATCCGGCCGTCGGGCGCGATGACGAAGGCGGCGGGGAAGGCGAGCTCGCCCACCACCCGCCGGGGGCGGATGGCGGCCAGGGCCGGGCTCGGAGGGAGGAGCCCGGCGAGGAGGAGGGCGGCCAGGGCCAGGGCAGCGGCGCGGCCGGTGGCCCGTCGGAGCCGGGCCCGCCCGCTGGCGGTGGGCGACCGATCCGGCGGGGCGGCGGATAGAGTTCCCTCCATGCCGGCCTCCATCTTCGGCAGCGTGGTGCCGCGGGTCGAGGACCTCCGCTTCCTCACGGGCGCCGCCCGGTTCGTGGAGGACACGCTCCTGCCCGGCGCGCTCCACGCCTTCTTCGTCCGCTCCATCATGGCCCACGCCCGCCTCCTCGGCATCCGGGTCCGGGAGGCGCAGCGGGCGCCGGGCGTGGTGGCCGTCCTCACGGCCGAGGACCTATCCCTGGCCGACCAGCCGCCCGCCGGCAACGTCGGGCCGGGCTTCACGCGGCCGGTGCTCGCCCGCGACGTGGTCCGGTTCGTCGGGGAGCCCGCCGCCTTGGTGGTGGCGGAGACGCGGGAGCAGGCCGAGGACGCGGCGGAGCTGGTGGGGCTGGACTACGACCCGTTGCCGGCGGTCGTGGGGCCCGAGGCGGCCCTGGCCGAAGGGGCGCCCCTGCTGTTCCCGGAGGCCGGGACCAACGTGGCGAGCGAGTTCGAGGTGGCCTGGGACGAGGACGTCCTCGAAGGGGCGGAGGTGGTCGTCGGGGGCAGGTTCGTGAACCAGCGCCTGGCGCCGGTGCCGATGGAGGCGAACGCGGTGGTGGTCCGGCCGGAAGGCACCGGGCTCACCATGTGGGTCTCCACCCAGATTCCCTTCGACGTCCGGGGCGACGTGGCCGAGGCCCTCGGCCTCGACCGCGACCGGGTACGGGTGATCGCCCCCGACGTCGGCGGCGGCTTCGGCTCCAAGCTCACCGTCTACCCCGAGTACCTCGCGCTGGCCGCAGCGGCCCGGCGCCTCGGTCGGCCGGTGCGGTGGGGGCAGTCTCGGTCGGAGGCCATGGTGGCGATGACCCACGGCCGGGCCCAGGTCCAGGAGGTCGAGCTGGGGGCCCGGCGGGACGGCACCGTCGTCGGCCTGCGGGCTCGGATCCTGGCCGACCTGGGCGCCTATCCCATCGGCTCGTACCTGGGGCCGACGACCCTGCAGATGCTCGCCGGGCCCTACCGGGTCCCGCGGATCGCGTGCCGGGGGCTCGGGGTGGTCACGAACGCCGCGCCGGTCGCGCCGTACCGGGGTGCGGGCCGGCCCGAGGCCACGGCCCTGCTCGAGCGGGCCATGGACCTCCTCGCCGCGGAGCTGGGCCTGGACCCGGTGGAGGTGCGCCGGCGAAACCTGATCCCGCCGGAGGCGTTTCCCTACCGGACGCCGGTGGGGGCCACCTATGACACCGGCGACTACCAGCGGGCCCTCGACCTGGCCCTCGACCTGGCCGGATACGAGGGGCTGCGGCGGGAGCAGGCCGCCCGCCGGGCCCGGGGGGACCGGGTCCAGCTGGGGGTCGGGGTGGCGGTCTACGTGGAGATGACGGGCTTCGGAGGGGGGGAGCTGGGGTCGGTGGCGGTCGAGGAGGACGGCTCGGTCACCGTCCGGAGCGGGCTCTCCCCCCACGGGCAGGGCCACGAGACCGCCCTGGCCCAGCTCGCCGCCGGTCGGCTCGGGATCCCCGTGGGGCGGGTGCGGGTGGTCCACTCCGACACCGCACGGGTGCCGCGGGGCGACGGGACGTACGGCTCGCGCTCGCTTCAGCTCGGGGGCTCGGCGGTGTGGCGAGCCGCGGGGGCGGTGGCGGAGAAGGCCAGGCACCTGGCCGCCCACCTTCTGGAGGCGGCGGTGGAGGACGTGGCCGTCACCGGAGACGGGCGGGTCGGCGTCGTCGGGGCACCCGAGCGGACGCTTTCCTGGGCCGAGCTGGCCCGGGCGGCGGCGGACGCGAGCAGGCTCCCGGAGGGGCTGGAGCCGGGGCTCTCGGCGTCGGAGCGGTTCCGGCAGCGGGACTCCACCTTCCCCTTCGGGTCGCACGTGGCGGTCGTCGGGGTGGACACCGAGACCGGCGAGGCGCGGCTCCTGCGGCACGTGGCCGTGGACGACTGCGGCCGGATCCTGAATCCGGCCCTCGTGGAGGGGCAGGTCCACGGCGGTCTGGCCCAGGGCATCGCCCAGGCCCTGTACGAGGAGATGGCCTACGACGAGCGTGGCACGCCGCTCACGACGACCCTCGTGAGCTACGCGGTGCCGGCGGCGGCGGACCTGCCGGCCTTCACGACCGCCCACACGGAGACGCCGACGGACCTGAACCCGCTGGGGGCCAAGGGGATCGGGGAGTCGGCGACCATCGGCTCGACGCCCGCCGTCCAGAACGCGGTCGTCGACGCCCTCTCCCATCTGGGCGTCCGCCACGTCGACCTGCCCCTCACGCCGGAGCGCGTGTGGCGGGCCATCGGGGCTGCCCGAGGCGGGGGGGCGAACGCGCGAGCGGGGTCCGCGACCGACCCCCGGCCCGTCACCGGGGGACCGGCTCGCCGGTGAAGGCCAGCCGCTCGATGAGGTCCGCGGCCTTCACGGTGCCCGGGCTCGCCTGGAGCCTGGTGGAGATGGCCCGCATCCGGCTGCGGAGGGCCTCGTCGGCCAGGAGGCGGTCGACGGTCCCGGTGAGCTCCGCGTCCTCGAAGGCGTAGGCGGGGAGGCGGACGCCGACGCCGAGCTCCGTGACCCGCTGGGCGTTGTCGTACTGGTCCCAGAAGAGGGGCAGGACGACCATGGGCTTGCCGAAGTGGAAGCACTCGGTCGTGGTGTTGTTCCCGCCGTGGGTGATGACCAGGTCGACCTGGGGCAGGATGGAGACCTGGGGCAGGAACTCGGCGCCCACCATGTTGTCCGCCAGGGTGATGAGCTCGTGCTGGGGCCCCTTGCTCACGATGTAGCCGTGGTCGGTGGTGGCGAGCACGTCCACCAGGCGCTGCATGAGCCCCACGTCGGCCGACCCCAGGCTCCCCAGGGAGAGGTAGACGAGCTTCCCGCTGCCCTCCCGGAGGCGGCCGGGCACCTGGTAGGGCTCGTCGGTGGACCGGACGCTCGAGTCCAGGCGGTGCCACGTGGGGTCCAGGGGGCGCGAGCGCCGGTAGTCGGCCTCCTCGGGGTAGAGGTAGAGGTTGAGCCAGGGCGACTGGTGGATGAACTCCCGCGGCGGGAGGGGCGGGGTCCCCTGCTCCTGGGCCCACTCGCTGAACTCGGCCTGGAGGGGGCCGAGGACCCGGTCGTACTCGGCCCAGAACTCGTCCCAGCCGGTGCGGTCGTCGGTGGGGTAGCCGGAGAAGAGCGGCGGGAGGGCGGGGTCCTTGAGCTCGAGGGGGTTGCAGGAGACGATCCGCACCCAGGGCACGCCGGACGTGACGAGGGCCGGGAAGCACTGGACGTTGTCCTCGACGACGACGTCGGGGCGGAGCTCCTCGTAGATCTCGAGGAGCCGGGGCTGGACGTACCGGGCCCCGTCCACGATGGCCTGCCAGGTGGGCCGGTAGAAGCCCTCCAGCTGCTCGATGGTGGGCCTGCGGAACTGGGGAGCCGTGTCGCGGATGAAGTCCTTCCAGAACTGGCCAGGCTCCTCCTCCCGCTCGGGAGGGGGAGTGAGGCGCATGTGGACCTCCTCGAAGCCCTTGGCCTCCAGGGTGCCGGCAAAGGACTCCTCCACGATGAACACGACGCGGTGCCCCCGCCGCCGCAGGACGTCGCCGATGCCCACGCAGTTGTTGGTGGGGCCGAAGGCGCCCTCGGGGAAGAACACGATGGTCCGCCGATCCTCGGTCACGGTTTCCTCCTTCCTCGGGCCAGGGCACTGATACCGACGCGGGGCCGGCGGGTCAACCCGAGGGGCCCGGGGCGATCCCGGTCCTACGGCGCGCCCGCACGGCCCGGCCCGACGGCGTAGGCTGTCGGCGGTGAACGAGCGCGTCCTGCTGGTGGAGGACGACGCGTCGATCCGCGAGACGGCGACCCTCGCGCTGGAGCGGGCGGGGTTCCGGGTGGCGGCCGCCACCGACGGCCGGGAGGGGCTCGCGAGGTTCCGGGCCGACCCGATCGGGGAGGAGAGCGACGATGAGACGGGTGCTGGTCCTGTTGACCGCCGTGGGGGTCCTCGGGGTCTCCTGCGCCGAGCGGGGGCCGGGGAGCCTGGGGCCGGGGCCCGGCGGGCCCGCGGGCTCGCCGGCCGGGTCGCCGACGGTGAGCCCGGTGGCGAGCCCGGAGCCCTCGGCCACGGGTGAGCCCGGGCCGCAGACCGTGACCTTCGAGGTCTGGTTCGCGTACGGGGAGGGGCTGTTCGTCGTCCACCGGACCGTGGTGGCGACGCCCCGGATCGGGACGGCCGCGGTGGAGGCGCTCCTGGAGGGGCCGACGGAGGAGGAGCGCGCCGCCGGGGTCACGACGGCGGTGCCCGGGGGCTCGGAGCTGCTCGGCCTGACGGTGGAGGGCGGGCTGGCCACGGTGGACCTCTCCAGCGCGTTCGCCCCCGGAGACCTCTCCAGCGCGCTCGCCTCCGGAGCGGGGACGCTCTCGGTCCGCGTGCGGCTGGCGCAGCTCGTCTACACGCTGACGCAGTTCCCGACGGTGGACGTGGTGGCCCTGGAGCTCGATGGCCGCCACGTGGACGTGTTCTCGACCGAGGGGCTCGTCGTCTCGGGCCCGATGGCCCGCGAGGACTTCGCCGACCTGCTGCCGGCGATCCTGGTCGAGCAGCCCGAGATCGGCCAGGAGGTGACGAGCCCGGTCACGATCGCCGGGACGGCGGACGTGTTCGAGGCCACCGTGAGCATCCGGATCCTCGACGCCCGGGGCCGGGAGATCGTGCGGACCTTCACCACCGCGAGCTGCGGCACGGGCTGCCGGGGCGACTTCGAGAAGCGGGTGCGCTTCGAGGTCGGGGAGACCCAGCCGGGCACGATCGTCGTCTACGAATCGAGCGCGATGGACGGCTCGCCGCTGCACGTGGTGCGGATCCCGGTCGTGCTCGCGGTGTGACTGGGCGGCCGGCACGGGGGCGCGGCCTGCTAGGCTGCGCCCCCGTGGACGGGCCGAGGGTCGCGACCTGGGAACAGCGGTTCCGCGCGCCGACGCTCACGCTGCCCACCTGGTCGCGGCAGGCTCCCGACCGGCTGGCCATGGGCTCGAACGAGTCGGGATCCTGGCAGGTGCACGCCTGGGACCGGGCGACGGGACACCGGCGGCGGGTCACCGACCACCGCATCGGGGTGGCCGACGCGACGGTGACCGCTGACGGCTCCGGGGTGGTGTGGTTCCACGACGAGACCGGTGGCGAGCACGGCCGCTTCGTCGTGGCGCCCTTCGGGGGTGGCGAGGCGTCGCCCCTGTTCCCGGGGCTGCCCGACGGCTGGCCCTCGGGGCTGTCCCTGGGCCGCCGGGTGTCGGCGGTGGGCCTGAGCCTGCGGGACGGGTTCGTCGTGTACGCCGTGCCGCGGGGCGGGGACCCCTGGGTCCTCTTCCGCCACTCTGAGCGGGCCGAGGTCGGCGGCGCCGACCGGGGCGGCGTCAGTCTGGCCGGCCTCTCGGCCGACGAGCGGCTGGTCTGCGTGGCCCACTGCGAGCACGGGGACAACCTGCACCCGGCCCTCCGGGTCTACGACGTGGCCACCGGCGAGGTGGCGGGGGAGCTGTGGGACGGCGAGGGGCTGGGCCTGACCGCCTGGGCGTGGAGCCCCATCCCCGGAGACCAGCGTCTGGCCCTGGTCCACGAGCGGGACGACCTGGAGCGGCCGGCCGTCTGGGACCTGGCGACGGGGGAGCGCCGCGACCTGCGGCTGGCGCTCCCGGGACCGGTGGCGGAGGTATTCGACTGGTGGCCCGACGGGTCGGCCCTCCTCCTCAACCACACGCACGAGGGCCGGAGCAGGCTCCACAGGTTGGACCTGGTCACCGGCGCCGTCACGCCCATCGAGCACCCGGAGGGGACGGTTGACGACGCCCGCGTGCGTCCCGACGGCAGCGTGTGGTTTCGCCACGCGAGCGGCGCGAGCCAGCCCCGGATCCTGTCGGACGCCGGGGAGGAGGTCCTGGCCCCCGAGGGTCCCCGGGCGCCCGAGGGGCGGCCCTACCGGTCCTGGTGGTTCGAGAACCCGCGGGGCCAGCGGGTCCACGGCTTCCTGGTCACGCCCCCGGGCGCGGGCCCCTTCCCCCTGCTCATGGACGTCCACGGGGGTCCCCACTGGCTGTGGCTGGACGCCTTCCACCCCGCCGTCCAGGCCTGGGTGGACCACGGCCTCGCCGTGGCCCTGGTGAACTACCGGGGCTCCACCGGCTACGGACGGTCCTGGCGCGACGCCATCGTGGGCAACCCCGGCTTCACCGAGCTGGAGGACCTGATGGCGGGGCTGGACGCCCTGGTCGCCCGGGGTGTGGCGGACCCGGAGCGCGTCGTCCTGGGTGGGGTTTCCTGGGGCGGGTACCTCACGCTCCTCGGGATCGGCCTGTACCCCGACCGGTTCGCGGCGGCCGTGGCCGAGGTCCCGGTCGGCGACTACCTGGCCGCCTACGAGGACGAGGCCCCGGCGCTTCAGGCCTTCGACCGCGGTCTGTTCGGGGCCGGACCGGAGACCCTGGCCGAGCGCTACCGGGAGCGCTCCCCCATCACGTACGCCGACCGGGTCAAGGTGCCGCTCTTCGTCACCGTGGGCGAGCACGACAGCCGCTGCCCCCCGCGGCAGGTCGACAACTACCTCGCTGCCCTGCGGAGGCGGGGGCATCCGGTGGAGGCGTACCGGTTCGACGCCGGCCACGGCTCGCTGGTCGTGGACGAGCGGGTGCGCCAGATGCGGGCGAAGCTCGACTTCGTCCTCCGCCACGTGCCGGGACTGCGCCGTCCCGGCGAGTCCGCCACGTAGCGCGCCGGCCCGGGCGACCCGGCCGGGCTACCGGTAGCCCCTGGCCCGTTCCGCCTCGGCCACCCGCTCCACGGCGATCGTGTAGGCGGCCTCCCGGTAGGTGATGTCGTCCCGCTCGGAGCGGGCCATGACGGCCTCGGTGGCGGCGATCATCATCTCGGCCAGGCGGTCGTTCACGACCTGCTCCCGCCACCGCTCGTGCTGCATGTTCTGGGCCCACTCGAGGTAGGACACGACCACGCCCCCGCCGCTGGAGAGGATGTCGGGTACGACGAGGACGCCCCGGTCACGGAGGGCGGCATCGGCCTCCGGGGTGAGCGGGTAGTTGGCCACCTCCAGCACGACCTTGGCCCGGATCCGGTCCACGTTGTCGGCCCGGACCGACTCCTCGAGGGCCGCTGGGACCACCACGTCCGCCTCCACCCCGAGGAGCTCGTCGGTCTCGAGGGTGTCGCCAGCGTAGAAGTCGGCCACGCTTCCCGTCTCCCGCTTGTGGAGCAGGACCATGTGCGGCTCCAGGCCCTTCGGGTTCACCACGGCCGCCTTGCTGTCGGAGATGGCCACGACCTTGTAGCCGAGTTCGTCCGCCAGGCGGGCGAACCAGGACCCGGCGTTCCCGTAGCCCTGGACCGCCACCCGGGTCTCCTCCCGGTTCCACCCCCACTCCTGGAGCAGGCGATCCAGGACCACCAGGGCCCCCCGGCCCGTCGCGGCATCGCGGCCCAGGGAGCCGCCCAAGGCCAGGGGCTTGCCGGTGATGACCTCCGGGTGCCAGCCGACCCGGCGGCGGTACTCGTCGAACATCCACCCCATGACCCGGGCGTCGGTGTTCACGTCGGGGGCCATGACGTCCCGGGTGGGCCCGACCAGCAGGCCGACGGCGTCCATGAACCGGCGGGACAGTCGCTCCAGCTCTCCCTCGGACAGGAACTTGGGGTCCACCCGTACCCCGCCCTTTCCCCCGCCGAAGGGCAGGTCCAGGAGGGCCGTCTTCCAGGTCATGATGGCGGCGAAGCAGCGGACCTCGTCCAGGGTGACCCTGGGGTGGAAGCGGACCCCGCCCTTGTAGGGGCCGCGGGCCCCGTTGTACTGGACGCGGTAGCCGGGGAAGATGGCCAGGGACCCGTCGTCCATGGGGACCCGGACCTGGACGGCCAGCTCCCGGTAGGGCGTGGACAGGATCTCGCGCAGGTAGGGCTCCAGGTCCAGTCGGTCGGCGGCCCGCTGGAAGAAGCCCTGCACCGCGTCGAACGCACCCATGGCTGCCTCCCGTGTCGTCTCGCGCAGGAGGGATTGTTCCACGCCAGCGCCCTTTGCGCTGTGGGCCGCTTTCGCCCCCCGCCGGGCGGGCCCTCCGGCCGGCCCTGCGCTACGGTGGAGACAGCATGGCGGGCACCGAGGCGGTGGCGACCGTCCCCCTGGGGGCGCGGGTGGCCGTGGCCGTGCTGCTCGCCCTCGTCATCGCCTGGGTCGGGCTGGCCGTCCTGCGGGCCCTGTCCTCCGCCCGGGGGGAGGACGGGGGGCCCGAGGACGTCGAGGAGCTGGCCGTCTTCCTGGTGTGCCGGACGTGCGGCACCGAGTTCCGGGTGACCCGGGTGGGGGAGCTGGAGGTGCCCCGGCACTGCGGGGAGCGGATGGAGCTCGTCCGACGCCCCGGCGGCTGAGGGCCGACCTGGGTTTTCCACACCTGTGGACAGGGCTGTGGAGGATCACAGCCGTGTCATTCAGCGCCACCGGGTGGCGCCCAGGAACCCCAGGGCGATGAGGCCGAGGCCCAGCCAGAGGTAGCCGTTGCTGGCCTGCCCCCCCGGCACGAGGCCCATGTAGTTGAGGACGATCAGGGCGACGCCGGCCCCCATCACCACCAGGAGGGCCGGGCCCCACCACCGGGGGCTCGCCCTGGGCGCCCGGCGCCGCTCCGGCTCCACCCGGTACCGCTGGCGCCCCTCGCGCCGGCGCGACCTGGACCTGGGCATCGAGGCGATGCTACTAGCCGGCGGGGGGTGGCGCCTGGCCGCCGGATTCTGGAATGATGCGGCCGTGAGCGCGCACCGTCCGTGGTTCGCGAGCTACCCGGCGGACGTCCCGAGGACCCTGGAGCCCTACCCCGACCTGTCCGTCTTCGACATGCTGGAGCGTTCCGCCCGGTCGTTCCCCGACCGCCCCGCCACGGCCTGGTTCGGCGCCCACCTCACGTACCGGCGGCTCCTGTCCGAGGTGGAACGCTGCTCGGCGGTCCTCGCCTCCCTCGGCGTGGGGCGGGGTGACCGGGTGGGACTGATCCTGCCCAACTGCCCTCAGTACGTCATCGCCTTCTACGCCACGGTGCGGCTGGGGGCCGTGGTGGTCGGCAACAACCCCCTCTACACGCAGCGGGAGATGGAGCACCAGCTGAAGGACGCCGGGACCGAGGTGGTGGTGGTCCTGGACCAGCTGTACCCGAACTTCGCCGACGTGTTCGGCACGGCCGGCGTGCGCGAGGTGGTCGTGACCCGGCTCACCGACTACATGCCCTTCCCCCTGAAGCAGCTCGCCCCCCTCAAGCTCCGCCGGGACGCCCGGAAGGAGGGGCGGCCCTGGCCGCCGGTCCCTCCGCGGGCGCCGGTCAGGTGGTGGACGGAGCTGATGCGGAGGGCCGGGGAGCCCCCCCCGGCGGCCCAGGTGGACCCGGCGAGCGACCCCGCGGGCTTCATCTACACGGGAGGCACCACGGGCCCGTCCAAGGGCGCGATGCTCTCCCACCGGAACATGGTGGCCAACGCCATGCAGTCGGCGGCCTGGTTCCCCTTCATCGTGGAGGGCCGGGAGGCCGTGATGTGCGTGCTGCCCTTCTTCCACTCCTACGGGATGACCACCCAGCTGAACCTGGGGATCCTGAAGGCCGCCAAGCTCGTGCTGGTCCCCCGCTTCGAGCTGCACATGGTGCTGAAGGAGCTCCAGCGGGAGAAGCCCACCCTGTTCCCCGGGGTGCCCCGCCTGTACCAGGCCCTGAACGAGGCCCCCGAGACCCGGAGGTACGACCTGCGGTCCATCCGGGCCTGCGTGTCGGGGGCGGCCCCCCTGCCCCAGGCCGTGGCGGCTCGCTTCGAGGAGGTGACCGGGGGCGCCCAGCTCCTGGAGGGGTACGGCCTGACCGAGGCCGGGCCGGTGACCCACGCGAACCCCTTCCACGGCCGGCGGAAGGCCGGCAGCATCGGCCTGCCCATCCCCGACACCGACTGCAAGGTCGTCGACCTCGACGACCCCGAGCGGGAGGTGGGCGTGGGTGAGCGGGGGGAGCTCTGCGTCCGGGGCCCCCAGGTCATGCTCGGCTACTGGAACCGGCCGGAGGAGACGGCCCTCGCCATCCGGGCCGGCTGGCTGCACACGGGCGACGTGGCGGTCATGGACGAGGAGGGCTACTTCTTCATCGTGGACCGCATCAAGGACCTCATCCTCGTCTCCGGCTTCAATGTCTACCCCACGGAGGTGGAGGAGGTCCTCCACCGGCACCCCAAGGTCCTGAAGGCCTGCGTGGTGGGGGTCCCCGACGAGACGACGGGGGAGGCGGTGAAGGCCTTCGTCGTGCTCAAGCCGGGGGAGACGGCCACGGGCGAGGAGATCGTCGCCTGGTGCCGGGACCCCGCCCAGGGCCTCGCCGGCTACCGGGTCCCGAAGCTCGTGGAGTTCCGCGACTCCCTCCCGGAGACCATGATCGGGAAGGTCCTCCGCCGGGTCCTCCTGGAGGAGGAGCGACGGAGGGCCAGCGCGACGCCGTCGTGATCCGCGCGGACCTGGGGGACGGGGCCGAGGTGCGGCCCCTCGCCGACGGCGACGTGGCCGGGCTGTTCGCGGTGGTGGACGCCGAGCGCGAGCGCCTGCGGGAGTGGCTCCCGTGGGTGGACCGGGTCCGGTCCGTCGAGGACGAGCGGTGCTGGCTCGAGGGGCTGCGGGCCGCCGGGCGGGACCTGGAGGGCCTGGGGATCTTCGTCGGCGGCCGGGTGGTGGGGACGGTGGGGATCAGGGTCGATCCCTTCCGTGTGGTGGCCGAGCTCGGCTACTGGGTGGCGGCGGCGCACGAGGGACGCGGCCTGGTCACGCGGGCCTGCCGGCTGCTCATCGAGCACGCCTTCCGTGACCTCGGCGTCCACAAGGTGGTGATCCGGGCCGCCCCGGGCAACGCGCGCAGCCGGGCGGTGGCCTCGCGGCTCGGCTTCGTCCAGGAGGCCGTGCTCCGCGAGGAGGGGCTGGGGGCAGGGGGCTTCCACGACCTGGTCGTGTACGGGATGCTGGACCGGGAGTGGCCGTCGTGAGGATCCGGGCCGTGGTCTTCGACCTCTTCGGGACCCTGGTGGAGGAGTTCCGGATGCGGGAGTGGGACCGCTGGTTCGCCGCGACCTCGGAGGCCCTGGGCGTGTCCGAGGAGGCCTTCCGGGAGGCCTGGAGGGCCACGGCGATCCCGAGGCAGACGGGGAAGCTGGGGGACGCCGTGGGCAACCTCCGGGCCCTGTGCGAGCGGCTGGGGGTCGCCCCCGAGCCGGAGCGCCTCGAGCGGGCCCTGGCCGCCCGCCGGGAGCTGTTCCGGCGGTCCTTCCGCGCGCGGTCCGACGCCCTTCCCACCCTCCGGGCGGTGAAGGGCCGGGGGTACCGGACGGCCCTGGTGAGCATGTGCTCGCCGGAGACCCCGCCCCTGTGGCGGGCCTCGGCCCTGGCCCCCTTCGTGGACGTGGAGGTCTTCTCCTGCGAGGTGGGCTTGCGCAAGCCCGACCCCGAGATCTACCTGCTCGCCTGCGAGCGGCTGGGGGTGGAACCGGGGGCGTGCCTCTACGTGGGCGACGGCAGCTACCACGAGCTGTCCGGGGCCTCGGCCGTCGGCATGCGCGCGGTCCTGCTCCGGGACCCCGGCGAGCGTGAGGGGGAGTTCTTCCGGCCCGCGGTCGAGGACTGGGCGGGCCCGGCCATCGCGACCCTCCCCGAGGTGCTGGAGCTGCTGGACCGGGCGTGAGGGCGCGGCCCGCGGTGGCTCAGCGCACCAGGTACAGGGTGGGGAAGATGAACACCCAGGCCACGTCCACGAAGTGCCAGTACTTCACCGCGCCCTCCACCGGCCAGTACCCGTGGGACCCGAAGCGGCCGCTGCGCCCCACCCAGAGCACCGCGGTGAGGGCGAGGAGGCCGGTGAGGACGTGGAAGGCGTGCAGGCCGATGAGGGTGAAGAAGGCGCTGCCGTAGAGGGTGTCGGGCGGGAAGAACCGCAGGCCCTCGTCCCACTCCAGGACCACCCCGAGGAGGAACAGCAGGCCGAGGAGGATCGTGAGGAGGGTGTTGCGGAGGAACCCCACCTGGTCGTCGTGGGCCGCGGCCGTCTCGGCCCGGTAGGCGGTGAGGCTGGAGGTGAGGAGCACGAGGGAGATGGCGAACCCGAGGGGCTGGTTCAGCTCCGGCGGCCGCTCCACCCCCAGGACGTAGTAGCGGGAGGAGATGACGGCGGCGAAGAGGAAGGTCTCGGAGGCGATGAACAGCCACAGGCCGAGGCGGTTGGCCCGCAGCCGGGCGGCACCGGCCAGGTGGCCGGGGCGGTGGGGGGCGGCCCGGGTCGCCACCTCAGTCCTCCTCCCCGCGGAGCTGGCGGACGTGCATGTAGAAGCGGACGATGAGCCAGGCCTGGGGCAGGGCGAGGAGGACCAGCCAGACGAGGGTGCGCTGGACGGTGGTGGCCACCAGGTACTCGACGACGTCCAGGAGGACGAGGCCCACGAAGACCTGGGCGCCCAGGCGCATCTTGGTCCGCTCGGCCCGGAGGGAGGCCTCGGCGCGCATCACTCACCTCCTCCACCCGCCGGGACGGCCGCCGGCTCCGGCTCCAGCCGGGCGTGGACCGCCCCGGGCTCTCCGTAGGGGTAGGGGTCGCCGACGACTTCGGGGACGCGCTCGAAGTTCTCCGTGGGCGGGGGCGACGGCACCTGCCATTCCAGGGTCGAGGCCCGCCACGGGTTCGCCGCCGCTCGCGGGCCCCGGGCCCAGGACCGGACGGCGTTGGCCACGAACACCAGGAACCCGGCGCCCAGGACGAAGCCGGCCAGGGAGACGAACACGTTGGCCCCCGCGAGCCCGGGGAGGTACTGGCCGACCCGCCGGTTCATCCCGTTCACCCCCAGCCAGAACATGGGCAGGAACACGGC
>CAYVCH010000012.1:0-22425 GCA_964449755.1 uncultured Actinomycetes bacterium | reverse complement strand
GTCTTGAAGTAGTAGAAGATGAGCCCCTTGGAGACGCCGGCGGCGTCGGCCACCTGCTGGAGGGAGACCTGGCGGAGGCCCCGCTCCCCCATGAGCTGGTAGGTGGTGCGGACCAGGTGGACCTGGCGGGGGGAGAGGTCGTCGGCCAGCTCCCGGGTCACCTCCGCGGCCATCACGGGGGGACCGTACCAGAATCTGTCCGGCCGGTCAGTCACGGTGGTCCCGGGCGGGCCGGTGGGGGGCCCGGGGCAGGCTCTGTTAGCCTGAGCGTGCCGAGCCGGGGTCGGGTGCCCGGCGCCGGAAGGGGTAGACGCGGCCGATCTTCACCGATGATGGCGGGAACCGGGAGGCGGCGGAGGAGCGGCGAGGACGCCGGGACGATGCTCGCCCGGTCCTTCCTCGACCGGTCCGGATACGTCCGGGTCCCGAACCAGGAACGACGCACGGAGCTCGGCTCCGCCTGGTACCGGCGGTACAAGAAGGGCTGGGAGGTCCGCCTCCTCGCCCGCACCGAGGAGGAGCTGGGCCAGCTCAGGCGGTGGCTGGAGGAGGCGGGGTTTCGACCCGGCCGCCCCTTTCCCAAGGGGAGGCAGATCGCCCAACCCGTGTACGGACGGGAGGCCGTCGCCCGCTTCCTCGCCCTCGTGGAGCGGGAGCGGGCGGGCCGGGGCCCCGCCGGGTAAGCGGCCTCCGGGGGGAGCCGCGAAGGGCCCGTCACCTGGTCCCGCCCGGAGGCGTAGGTGGGATGCGGGGAGACCCGGAGGAGGGAAGGTGGCGACCCTAGGGCTCGAACGGGGGGTGGTCGACGGAGCCGCCTACGGGCGGGCGGTGGCCCGGTTTCGGGAGGCGGGGATCCTCCTCCCCACCTTCGGCGAGCTGGCGGACCCCGCCTCCATGCCCGCCCGGGTCCGCGAGGGCCTCGGGTCGGTCGACCCCGACGCGCCCCACCCCCTGAACCTGTTCCGGGTCCACTGGTACAACGCCGGCGACCGCCGGGGCCTGGCCCCCGCCCCCGACCACCTCCTGTTGCCCGAGGAGCTCACCGGGGTCCCCGCCCGGATCGTCGTGCTCCTGGGGGACCGGTTCCCCCTGATCGGGGCCCACAAGGTCCTCGCCGCCTACGGGTGCCTCGCCCCCCGAATCGTCACCGGCCAGTTCGACCCGGCGGCCCACCGGGCGGTGTGGCCCTCCACCGGCAACTACTGCCGAGGGGGGGTGGCCATCAGCCGCATCATGGGCTGCCGGGGCATCGCCGTCCTGCCCGAGGGGATGAGCCGGGAGCGGTTCGAGTGGCTCGCGGGGTGGGTGGCCGAGCCGGGCGACGTCATCCGCACCCCCGGGACCGAGAGCAACGTGAAGGAGATCTACGACCGGTGCGCCGAGCTCGCCCGGGACCCGGCCAACGTCGTCCTGAACCAGTTCGCCGAGTTCGGCAACCACCTGGTCCACTACCTGTGCACCGGCCGGGCCGCCGAGGCGGCCTTTCAAGCCGTGGCAGCCCGGGAGCCGGGGGCGCGCCTGCGGGCCTTCGTGGCGGCCACCGGCTCGGCGGGGACCCTGGGCGCCGGGGACTACCTGAAGGAGCGCTACGGGTCGCTCAACGTGGCCGTGGAGGCCCTGGAGTGCCCGACGATGCTCGCCGCGGGCTACGGCGAGCACAACATCCAGGGCATCGGGGACAAGCACATCCCCCTCATCCACAACGTGACGAACACCGACGTCGTGGCCGCCGTCTCCGACCGGGCCACGGACCGGCTGGGGGTGCTGTTCAACACCCCCACCGGCCGGCGCTACCTCGCCCGTCGGCGCAAGGTGCCCGAGCCCGTCGTCCGGGGGCTGGGTGACCTCGGGCTGTCGGGGATCTGCAACGTCGTGGCCGCGGTGAAGGTCGCCAAGCACTTCCGGATGGGACCCCAGGACGTCCTGGTCACCGTGGCCACCGACGGCTACGCCCTGTACCGGAGCGAGGGGGACCGGGCCCTGAGCCGCTACTTCCCCGGGGGCTTCGACGAGGTGGCCGCGGGCGAGGTCTTCGGGGAGCACCTCCTCGGCGCCACCACCGACCACCTCCTCGAGCTCACCTCCGTCGACCGGGACCGCATCTTCAACCTCGGCTACTTCACCTGGGTCGAGCAGCAGGGGGTCTCCCTGGCGGACTTCGAGCGGCGCCGGTCCCAGGGGTTCTGGCGGGAGATCCGGGAGCTGCTCCCCGCCTGGGACGGGATGATCGAGGAGTTCAACGCCCGGACGGGCCTTCGGTGAGCTCGAGTCGGGTGACGACCTTCGTGGCCCCGTGGGCGAAGGCCGCCTGGAGGACCCTGCCGAGGAGGACGACGAGCTCCTCGAGCTCGCCCCGGACGCTGGTGCCGAGGGGCCCGACCTCGATGGGGAGCCCCGAGCGCCGGGCCTCCTCGACCGCGGCCGCCACGTGGGGCTCGAGGCGTCCGGGGACGAAGGGGTAGACGGTGAACTCCACGAGGGCCTGGGGGGCCATGGCCTTCAGGCCTCGACGGGGACGAGCTCGAAGCGGACGGTGTCCACCAGGCCCCGGTCGGTGATGCGAAGCTCCGGGATGACCGAGAGGGCCAGGAAGGACATGGCCATGAAGGGCTCCGGGAGGGTGCACCCGAGGCGTCGGGCGGCGTCGGCGGCCCGACGCATCTGGGCGGCCACCTCCTCGACGGGCCGGTCGGAGAGGAGCCCGCCGATGGGACAGGGGACCTCCGCCACCACCTGACCGTCGGCCACGGCCACCTGGCCGCCCCCCACGCGGGCCAGGTGGTTCACGGCGGCCGCCATGTCGGCGTCGTCCACCCCCACGACGACGACGTTGTGGGCGTCGTGGGCGTGGGTCGAGGCGAGGGCCCCCTGGCGGAGGCCGAAGCCGGTGACGAACCCCAGGCCCACCCGGCCCGACCCCCGGTGCCGCTCCACCACCGCCACCTTCGCGAGGTCCCGGTGGGGGTCGGCGACGGCCTCCCCCTCCTGGAGGCGGGGGTCGGCGACGAGGGCGTCGGTGACGATGGACCCCGGGCGGACCCCGATGACCCGGATCGGACCGGAGGCCCGGATGGAGAAGGCTCGGGCGGAGAGGGGGGGCACCCGGACGCTGTCCCGCATCCAGCCGGGGGCGGCCACCCGGGGGACGCCCACGGGCTCGCCGTCGGCCGCGACCAGGCGCCCCCGCTTCCAGACCCGCACCGGCCGGAAGCCCGCCAGGTCCTCCACGGCCACGATGTCGGCGACCCGGCCGGGGGCCACCGCGCCGTGGCGGTGGAGGCGGTGGTAGCGGGCGGTGTTCAGGGTGGCCATGACCACCGCCTGGTGGGGAGGGCAGCCGAGGGCGACGGCCCTGCGGACCACGTCGTTCACGTGGCCCTCCTCGAGGAGGTGGTCCGGCTCCCGGTCGTCGGTACAGAGCAGGCAGTTCTCCGGCCCGAAGCGGAGGACCAGGGGGAGGAGGGCCTCCAGGTTCCTCGCCGCCGAGCCCTCCCGGATCATGATCCACATGCCGAGGCGCCGCTTCTCCAGGGCCTCGTCGTACGTCGTGCACTCGTGGTCGCTCCCCACCCCGGCGGCGAGGTAGGCGTTGAGGGCCCGGCCGGAGAGACCCGGGGCGTGGCCGTCGACGTGACGGTCGCCGGCCCGCCGGGCGGCCTCGAGCTTGGCGAGGATGGCGGCGTCCCCGGCCACGAGGTTGGGGTAGTCCATGACCTCGGCCAGGCCCAGGGCCCGCTCCTCCTCGACGAGGAACCCCTCGATGTCCGCCGCGTCCACGGTGGCTCCGTTGGACTCGAAGGGGCTCGCCGGGACACAGGAGGAGACCATGACGTAGTAGTCGAGGGGAACGTCCCTGGCCAGGTTCAGGAGGGCCCGGACCCCGTCGAGGCCGAAGACGTTGGCGATCTCGTGGGGGTCGATGACGACGGTGGTGGTCCCCCAGGGCAGGACGGCCCGGGCGAACTCGTCCACCATGAGCTTCGTGGACTCCAGGTGCATGTGGGCGTCGATGAAGCCGGGCAGGAGGACGAGTCCGGAGACGTCGGCCACCTCCTGCCCGTCGTAGCTGCCGAGGCCGGCCACGTGGCCGCCGGCCACGGCGACGTCCGCCTCGAGCAGCTCGCCGGTGAACACGGAGAGGACCCGTCCCCCCCGAAGGACGAGGTCGGCGGGCTCGTCGCCCCTGGCCACCGCCAGCCGGTGGCCGAGGTCCTTGCGGTACTCGGTCTCGCTCACCTCCCGCGCCTCCTTGTGCCCCGCTCAAGCGAACCCGCCCATGGTGAGGGCGAGGAGGGCCTTGCCGGTGTGGAGCCGGTTCTCGGCCTCGTCGTAGACGACGGACTGGGGGCCGTCGATCACCTCGTCGGTGACCTCGTGGCCCCGGTCCGCGGGTAGGCAGTGCAGGTACAGGGCGTCCGGGGCGGCCAGGGACATCCGCCGGGCGTCGCAGATCCAGTCCCGGTGGGCGGCGGAGGCGGCCAGGGCCTCGGCCTCGTTCGTGAACAGGTCCAGGCGACCCCAGGACTTCGGGTAGACGGCGTCGGCCCCTCGGAAGGCCTCGTCCATGTCGTGGACGACCGTCACGCTGCCGCCCCCCTCCTCGGCGGCCCGCCGGGCCTTCTCCATGGCCTCGGGCATGAGGTCCCACCCGGGCGGGTAGGCGAGGATCACGTCGGCGCCGAAGCGGGGAAGGAGCATGGCCAGGCCCTGGGGGACGGAGAGGGGCTTGGCGTAGGAGGGGGCGTAGGCCCAGGACACCGCCACCCGGAGGCCCCGGAGGTCGGAGCCCCGCCGCTCCCGGAGGGTCATCAGGTCGGCCAGGGTCTGGGTGGGGTGGTCCAGGTCGCACTGGAGGTTGATGACGGGGACCTCGGCCCACCGGGCCACCTCCCGCATGAAGGCGTTGCCCTCGTAGGGGACGAGGTCGTGGCGGATGGCGATCCCGTGGCCGTACCGGGAGAGGATGACCCCCATGTCCTTGGGGCTCTCGCCGTGGGCCACCTGGGTCTTCTCGGCGTCGAGGTAGTGGGCGTGGCCTCCGAGCTGGGTCATGCCCGCCTCGAAGGCGTTCCGGGTGCGGGTGGACTTGTCCAGGAACAGCATGAACAGGGTCTTGTCCGGCAGGAGCCGGTGGGCCTCGCCCCGGTGGAACTTCTCCTTCAGCTCGGCGGAGACGGCGAGGGCCTCCTCGAGCTCCTCCCGGCTCCAGTCGGCGGTCTCGATGAAGTCGCGGCCCGTGAGTGCCTTCCGATCCATGGCCTCCTCCACTCCCTCGATCTTCCTACTCGTGCCGTCCCACCGGCAGCAACCCGACGTACTCCGGGATGGGTCGGGGCCCCGGGACCGAGGGGGCCGGTGGCCACCCTCGCCGGGGCCGCACGGGGCCGGCGAGCCCCACGAGGTCGTCGGGGCGGACGGGGATCCGGTTCAGCTCGCGCCCCGTGGCGTCCCGGAGGGCGGCCACGATGGCGGCCGGGGCCACCACCGTGGGGGGCTCCCCCACCCCCTTCGCCCCGAAGGGAAGCCCCGGCTCCGGCTCCTCGTGGAGGATGGTGACGACCCTCGGGGCGTCGAGGGCGGTGGGGATGAGGTAGTCGGTGAAGGAGGGGTTCCGGATCACGCCCCCCTCCACCCGGAGCTCCTCGGTGAGGGCGAAGCCGAGGCCCATGGCCGCTCCTCCCTCGACCTGTCCCTCCACCCCCTGGGGGTTGATGGCCCGCCCGACGTCCTGGGCGGCGACGAGCTGGACCACCCGGACCAGGCCGAGCTCCTCGTCGACCTCCACGACGGCCCGGAGGGCGGCGAAGGTGAAGGTGACGTGGACGTCGCCCTGGCCGAGGTCGTCGAAGGGGCCCGTCGGGCGGTGGTGGTAGACCCGGGTGGCCTCGATGGGCTCGTCGAGGAAGGCGGCCAGCGGCGCCAGCGGCTGGCCGCCGGCGACCACGAGGCCGTCCTCCACGACCAGCTCCCCGGGGAGGGCCCCGTGGCGGTCCCGGACCCTCCGGGCGAGCTCCTCGAGGACGGCCCGGGCGGCCGCCTCCACCGCCCCGCTCGCCATCATGGTCTGCCGGGACGCCGAGCTGGAGCCGGCGGACCCGACGGAGGTGTCGGGGGGGCGGAGGAGGACCCGGTCGACGCCCAGGACCGTCCGGGCCACCTGCACGATGACCGTGTGCACGCCCTGGCCCACCTCGGCGGCGGCGCTTCCCACCTCGGCGACGGGTTCGCCGTCGGGGCCGAGGAACAGCCGGACCACGGCCTCGTGGGAGTCGTCGAAGCCCTCGCTGTAGCCGACGTTCTTGAAGCCGACGGCGTAGCCCACCCCCCGGCGGATCCCCTCGCCGCGGCCGACGTTGCCGGCCGCCCCCCCGGGAAGGGTGGCGGGGTCCCGGTGGCCACGGGCGTCCGGCGGGTCCGGCTCCGGGAGGGGTGGCTCCCGCACGGCCCGGAGGAGCTCCCGGACGGGGGCGGTCCCCCGGATCACCTGGCCCGTGGGCAGGACCGAGCCCGTCCGGACGGCGTTGGCCAGGCGGAGCTCGACGGGGTCCCTGCCGAGGGCGGCGGCGAGGCGGTCCATCTGGGACTCGTAGCCGAGGGCGGCCTGGACGGCGCCGAAGCCCCGCATGGCCCCACAGGGAGGGTTGTGCGTGTAGACGGCGGTGGCCTCGACGAGGGCGTTGGGGACCTCGTAGGGGCCGCAGGCGAAGGTGGCGGCGTTGGCGATGACGAAGGGGGAGGAGGAGGTGAAGGCCCCGCCGTCGATGACGAGGCGAGCCCGGACGACCACCAGGCGCCCCTCCCGGCTGGCGCCGTGGCGGAGCCAGATCCTCGCCGGGTGGCGGTGGACGTGGCCGACGAAGGACTCCTGTCGGCTGTAGGACATGCGGACCGGCCGACCCGTGGCGAGGGCGAGGAGGCAGGCGTGGATCTGCATGTGGAGGTCCTCCCGGGACCCGAAGGCCCCGCCCACCCCGGCCAGGTGGATCCGGACCTTCTCCTCGGGGAGGTTCAGGCACGGGGCGATCTGGGCCCGGTCCACGTGGAGCCACTGGGTCGGGACGTAGAGGTCGACCCCGCCGTCCTCGGCGGGGACGGCGAGGCCCGCCTCGGGGCCCAGGGGGGCCTGGTCCTGCATGCCGGTCTCGTAGTACCCCTCCACCCACACCTCGGCCGGCGCCTCGGGGTCGCCGTGGACGATGCGAAGGTGGCGGACCACGTTCCCCCACTCGTGGACCCTGGGGGACGCGGGGTCCAGGGCCTCCTCCATGTCGAGGACGGCGGGGAGGGGCTGGTAGGTGATGAGGACCCGCTCGGCGGCCCGGCGGGCGAGCTCGGGGTGCTCGGCGGCGACGAGGGCGACGGGCTGGCCCGCGTACTTCACCTCGTCCCAGGCGAGGACCGGCTGGTCCGGGTAGTCCAGGCCGAAGGTCTTCCGCCCCGGCACGTCCCGGGCGAGGAGGACGGCGTGGACCCCGGGGCTGGCCAGGGCCCCGGAGATGTCCACGGAGACGATGCGGGCGTGGGGGTGGGGGCTCCGGACCGTGTGGCCGTGGAGCATGCCCTCGGCGAACAGGTCGCTGCCGTAGGCGAAGGCTCCCTTCACCTTGGGGATCCCGTCCACCCGGGGGGCCCGCTCCCCCACCCCGTGGCGCGCCCGGGTCAGCCCCGCCTCCACGCTAGTCGCTCCCGGAGGCGATCCGCCGCGCCAGCCGGCGGGCCTGGGCGGCGATGGCCTCCTCGTCGGCGGTGACCAGGTGGCCCCCTCGGACCACCGGACGTCCCTCCACGAACAGGTCCCGGACCCTGGGCGCCGGGCAGAGGACGAGGCCGGCCACGGGGTCGGCCTCGGCCCCGACGGCCTGGAGGCCGTCGGCGGGGAACAGGGCGAGGTCCGCTCGCTTCCCGGGCTCGATGGAGCCGACGTCGTCGCGGCCGAGGCAGGCGGCCCCGCCCCGGGTGGCGAGGCGGAGGGCCTGCCGGGCGGTGAGGGCCCGGGGGTCTCCGCCGGCCCGGGCCACGAGGAGGGCCTGGCGGGCCTCGGCCAGGAGGTTCCCGGTGTCGTTGGAGGCCGAGCCGTCCACCCCCAGGCCCACCGCCACGCCGGCGTCCAGCATGGCCCGGGCGGGGGCGATCCCCGAGGCGAGGCGGAGGTTGGAGGTGGGACACCAGGCCACCCCCGTCCCGGTCCGGGCCAGGCGACGGATGTCCTCCTCGCCCAGGTGCACGCAGTGGGCGAGCCACACGTCCGGGCCCAACCACCCCCAGTCCTCCAGCAGGTCCAGGGGCCGCCGGCCCAGGCGCTCGAGGCAGTAGGCCTCCTCGTCCCGGGTCTCGGCGACGTGGGTGTGGAGGCGGACCCCCAGGCCCCGGGCGAGGGCCGCCGACTCCTTCATGAGCCGCTCGGTCACCGAGAAGGGCGAGCAGGGGGCGACGGCCACCCGGAGCATGGACCCGGGGGAGGCGTCGTGGAAGCGGCGGATGGCGGCGTCGGTCTCGGCCAGGACCGTGTCGGTGTCCTGGACGAGGGCGTCGGGGGGCAGGCCGCCGTCGGAGGTCCCGCGGTCCATGGAGCCCCGGCAGGGGTGGAACCGGATCCCGAGGTCCCTCGCGACCTCGATCTCGGCCTCCAGCAGCCCAGGGGTCCCCGGCGGGAACACGTAGTGGTGGTCGACGGTCGTGGCGCACCCCGAGAGGGCCAGCTCCGCCAGGGCCACCGACGCCGCCGCCCGCTCCCACTCGTCGTCGATGCCGGCCCACACGGGGTACAGCTCGACGAGCCAGCCGAAGAGGTCCGCGTCCTGGGCCCGGGCCCGGGTGAGGGCCTGGTAGAGGTGGTGGTGGGCGTTGACGAGGCCCGGGAGGGCCACGGTGCCCCGCCCGTCCACCCGTTCGGCGGGACGGGGCCCGGGCGGGGGCCCCGTCCCCACCCAGGCCACGACGCCGTCCCGGACGAGGACGGAGCCGCCGGGCAGCTCGGTCCCGGCGTCGTCCATGGTGACGACGACGTCGCAGCCGTCGATGAGGAGGTCGGTCACCGCCCCCCCCGCATCCACCGGGCGGCCAGGGCCACGGCCTCCAGGACCTTCCCGTACCCGGTGCAGCGGCAGAGGTTGCCCGAGAGGGCCTCCCGGACCTCGGCCTCGCTGGGGTCGGGATTTCGCCGGAGCAGGTCCGTGGCGGCCACCACCAGGCCGGGGGTGCAGAAGCCACACTGGACGGCCCCGGCCTCGAGGAGGGCCCGCTGGACGGGGTGGAGCTCCCCCTCGGTGGCGAGCCCCTCCACGGTCACCACCTCCCGTTCGTGGGCCTGGGCGGCGAGGACGAGGCAGGCGCAGGCGAGCTCGCCGTCCAGCCACACCGAGCACGAGCCGCACTCCCCCTGCTCGCAGGCGTTCTTGGTCCCGGGCAGGCCCAGCTCCTCCCGGAGCATGGAGAGGAGGCTCGAGCCGGGCCAGACGTCGGCTTCCCGCCAGGTCCCGTTCACCTTCGTCCTGATCAGCACGGCGCCTCCCTCAGGGCCGCTGCCGGCGGTCGTCGAGGGCCCAGGACAGGGCCCGCCGGGCCAGGACGGCCACCGCGTGTCGCCGGTAGGCGGCCGAGCCACGGACGTCGTCGATGGGCCGGGTCGCCTCGGCCGCCAGCCTCCCGAACTCCTCCAGCGCCTCCCCCGGCACGGGGACCCGGGGGTCGTCCCAGGCCCCGGCCTCGGCCAGGGCCCGGGCGGCCAGGGCCTCGGCGGCCGTCGCGCGGACCACCGTGGGGGCCACCGAGCCGAGGGCCAGGCGGACCGTCCGTGCCGCCTCGTCCAGCTGGAGGCAGACTCCGGCGACGGCGATGACCATGGCGTTCCGCCCTCCCACCTTGGAGAAGGACCCGGGGCCCCGGACCACCTCCCACCGGGCCCCCAGGATGAGCTCGTCCGGCTCCAGGGCGTTGGCCTTGGGGCCGACGAGGAACCGGTCCCACCTGAGGGTCCGGGTGCCGCCCGCCCGGCCGAGGACGATCTCGGCGTCGTAGGCCGCGAGCACGGGGAGGGCGTCGCCCGCCGGGGACGCGGTCCCCAGGTTGCCGCCCACCGTGCCCCGGTTGCGGATCTGGGGGGACCCGACGGACCGGGCGGCCTGGGCCAGGGGGACGAACTCGGGGAGCTCCCGAAGGATCCGCGTGTAGGTGACGCGGGCGCCGAGGAAGACCCGTCCGTCCTCCCGGCGCCAACCCGCGAGCTCGGGGACCCGGGAGAGGTCGATGATGCCGGGGGGGCGCAGTCGGTCGAAGTTGATCTCCACCATCACGTCGGTGCCGCCGGCGATGGGGAGGGCCTCCGGGTGCCGGGCCTTCGCCTGCAGGGCCTCCTCGAGGGTCCGGGGCAGGTAGACGTCCATCAGCTCACGGCGAAGGCGTCGATCATGGCCCGGACGTCGTCGCCGAGGGGGTACAGGACGGGACAGGTGCAGCCGGCGGCCACGAACTCCCGGACCCTGGCCCGGCACTCCTCCGCCGTCCCCGAGGCGGTGAGGAGCTGGACCACCTCGTCGGGGACGAGCCCGGCGGCCCGGCGGATCTCCTCGGGCCCGGCGGGCCAGGTCACGACCTCGGCGATGGCGTCGAGGAGGGACTGGTCGACCCCGCTCGCCTTCATGATGTGCGGCTGCTGGCCGAGGTACTGGGTGACGAGCTCCCGGGCCCGGTCCAGGGCCACCTCCCGGTCCTCGTCGAGGGAGCAGACGACGAGCTGGGGCCGGTCGACGTCCTCCAGGCTCCGCCCGGCCCGGTCGGCGCCGGCGGCGATGGCCTCCATGGCCTTCCGGTTGTACTCGGGGCTCACGAGGTAGTTGAGGAGGACCCCGTCCCCGATCTCCCCGGCCAGCTCGAGCATCCGCAGGCCCGTCGCCCCCACGTAGATGGGGACGTCCCGGGGCTCCCGGCGACCGTGGACGACGTCGATCTGGACGTCGGTGAGGTGGACGAACTCGCCGTGGAAGGTGACCCGCTCCATCCGCAGGAGCCGCCGGACCGTCTCCACCGTCTCCCGCATGGCGGCCAGGGGCCGCCGGCGGCGGACCCCGACCTTGGAGGCCAACGGGTCCCACCAGGCCCCGATGCCGAGGAGGATCCGGCCGGGGGCGAGGTCGTCGAGGGTGACGAAGGTCGCTGCCAGCAGCCCCACGTTTCTCGTCCAGGTGTTGACGACCCCCGAGCCCACCTTGATCCGGTCCGTGACCGCGGCGTAGGCGGCCATGGGGACGGTGGCCTCCCGCACCAGGCGGCTCTCCGCCTGCCAGACGGCCTCGAACCCCCGCCGCTCCGCGTGGCGGGCGTAGTCCATGGCCTCCCTGATGGGATGCTTGTCCTGCAGGTACAGGGCCACCCGACCGTCGCTGGACCCGGCCACCTACCCTCCTCCCACCGGCTGGAAGGGGTGCGCGGGGATCCCGCCCACGCGCGCCCAGAGGCGCTCGGCGTGCCGTCGGGCCTGCGCGCGGAGGGCGGCCTCGTCCACCCCCGTCAGCCGCCGGTCGGCCACGACCACCTCACCGGCCACGACGACGTCCCGGACGTGTCGAGCGGACAGCCCGAACACCCAGTGGCCGCCGAGGTTCTCCTCTGTCACCGGGGTCGGCGGGTCGTACTCGAGGACGACGAGGTCGGCCGGTGCCCCGGGCTGGATCTGGCCGAGGAGGGGCTCCCCGAAGATCTGCCCCGCCAGCCGCGACGAGGCCGCCACGCGTGCGAGCGCCCAGGCCGGATCGACCGACGGGTCGTCCTCGCGGGCCCGCCAGTAGGCGGCCTGGGACTCGGCGAACATATCGCCGTCGATCCCGTCGGTCCCCAGCGTCACGCGGTCGCCGAGGGCGGCGAGGGGCGGCCGCCCCACCCGGTTGTGCATGTTCGAACGCGGGTTGTGCGCGACCCAGGCGCCGGCGTCGCGGACCATCGCGGTCTCGGCCTCGTCGACGTGGACACAGTGGGCGAGGAGGGCCTTCTCGGTGAGGGCGCCGGCGTCGGCGAGGCGGGGGACGACGCGCTTGCCGAACCGCCCCAGGGAGTCCCGCTCGTCGGCCGCGTCCTCGGCCACGTGGATGTGGATCCCGACGTCGAAGGCCTCGGCCAGCTCGACGCAGGCCTGCAGGGTCTCGTCGGAGAGGGTGAACGACGCGTGGGCCCCGACCATGGCGCGGGTGAGGGGGAAGCCGTCCTTCTGCGCGCGGCGGTTCTCCTCGATCCCGGCGGCGGCGCGCTCGGGCCCGTCGCGGTCGGTCACCTCGTAGCACAGGACCGAGCGGATGCCGAGGCCCGCCAGGGCGCTGCCCACCACCTCGAGCTGCCCGGCGATCTGGTTCGGAGACGCGTGATGGTCGACGACGGTGGTGGTCCCCGAAAGGAGCGCCTCCGCCCCTCCCGCCAGGGCCGAGGCCCGGACGGTCTCCTCGTCCAGGGCCCGGTCCAGGCGCCACCAGATCCGCTGGAGGACCTCGACGAAGTTCGAGGGGGGTTCCAGGTCGTAGGGCATGCCCCTGGCCAGGGTGGAGTACAGGTGGTGGTGGGCGCAGACGTTGCCGGGCACCACCAGGCAGCCCGAGCAGTCCCGGCGGGTCGCCCCTTCCGGGGCCCGCCCGAGGGCCCTCACCCTCCCCGCCTCGACGACGACGTCGGCCCGGACCAGGGCGGGGGGACTGAGGGAGGTCACCACGGTCCCGCCCGTCAGGGCCAGGGGCCTCACCGGCGCCTCCCGCGGGACAGGGTCTCCCGCACCGCCTCCAGGTCGGGCGGGACCCGCCGGGGCCTTCGGGCCGCCGCCCTGGCCGCCGCCTTCGGGTCCTTCAGCCCGCTTCCCGTGACCACGTGGAGCACCCGGTCCGCCGGCCCCACCAGTCCCTCCTCCCGGGCCCGCCGGACCCCGGCGATGCCCGCCACGGCCGCGGGCTCCCCGAAGACCCCGAAGGAGGCGAGCTCCCGCTGGGCCGCCAGGATCTCCTCGTCGGTGACGGCCACCAGGGCGCCCCCCGACTCCCGGACCGCGCGGAGCGCCTTGACCCCGTTGCGCGGCTCGCCGACGGCGATGGAGTCGGCGACGGTCTCGGCCTCCACCGGGACCCAGTCCTCGGTGCCTCGGCGGAAGGCGTCGACCAGGGGGGCGGCCCCGGCAGCCTGGGTGCCGAGCATCCGGGGCAGGCGGTCGATGACCCCGAAGCGGCGCATCTCCCTCAGGCCCTTCCAGATGCCGGCGATGGTGCAGCCGTCGCCCACGGAGACGCTCACCCAGTCCGGCACCCCGTCGGCCATCTGCTCGCCGATCTCCAGGCCGGCCGTCTTCTTGCCCTCCACGGGCACCGGGTTGATGCCGGCGCTGCGGTTGTACCAGCCGAAGGCCTCGGCGGCCCTCGTGCACAGCTCGTAGGCGTCCCGGTAGCTCCCCTCCACCACGAAGACCGTGGCGCCGAAGATGAGGAGCTGGGTCAGCTTGGCCTCGGGGGCGGTCTGGGGGACGAAGATGAAGGCCTCCAGGCCGAGGGGGGCGGCGAACCCCGCCAGGGAGGAGGCCGCGTTCCCCGTGGACGCGCAGCACACCGCCCTCACCCCGAGCTCGGCCGCCTTCACCGCGGCCACCGAGGAGGCCCGGTCCTTGAAGGAGCCCGTGGGGCCGCGGCCGTCGTCCTTGATCCAGAGCTCGGCGACCCCGAGTCTCCGGGCGAGGTCCGGCAGGGGGAACACGGGCGTCCACCCGACGGGCAGGGAGGGGACCTCCACCCCGTCGCCGATGGGGAGCAGGTCCCGGTACCGCCAGTGGGTCCGCTCGGGCTGGGCGGCGAGCCAGGCGGGCCCGAAGCCGGCCGCGGCGATGGCGTCGTAGTCGTAGCGGATGTCGAGGATCCCCGCCGGACCACAGCGGGGGCAGGTGTAGCGGACCTGGCCGTCGGCGTACCGCTGCCCGCAGCGGACGCACTCCAGGGCCTCGACCTTGCCCAACCTCAGGTCCCCCCCGCCCGTTCCCGCCCGTGGCTGCCCGCCGCGGCGAGCCTGGGCGCGGCCGCCCGGGCCGCCGGGGAGTCCCGCATCGGCAGCCGGGTCCTGAAGATCCCGTCGTGGGCGTGGAGGGCGGCCCGGAGGGCCGAGGCCGTGGGGACCAGGCCGATCTCCCCCACGCCCTTCGCCCCGTAGGGCCCCTCCGGCTGGGGCTCCTCGACGAAGACGCAGCGGACCTCGGGCATCCCGGCCGGCGGGATGATCCCCAGCGACTTCAGCGTGGTGGTCACCGGTACCCCGCCCTCCACCACGAACTCCTCGGAGAGGGCGTGGCCGAGGCCCATGTGGACGGCACCCTCGATCTGCCCCTCCAGGAGGGTCGGGTTGATGACCTTGCCGACGTCGTGGGCGGCGATGATCTTGTCGATCCGGCCCTCCTCGTCGAGGATCGCCACCTGGGTGGCCCACCCGAAGGCGAAGTGGGTGGCCGCACCGTCGGGCCCCTCGCCCGGCCGGTACGTCCAGTCCACCACGAACTCCCCGTAGAAGTCCTGGCCCGCCAGGTCCTCCAGGCGACGCCCCTCCAGGGCGGCCCTGAGCTTCCGGGCCGCCTCGATGACGGCCCGCCCGCCGAGGACCGTCGACCGAGAGGCCGTGCACTGGCCGGTGTCCAGGTCGCGGACGGTGTCCACCACCACCCGGACCCGTTCCGCCGGCAGCCCCAGCTCCTCGCAGGCGATCTGCCGCAGGGCCGTGTGGACCCCCTGCCCCATCTCGGTCCAGGAGTGGAACAGGGTCACGGTCCCGTCGACCTCGGGGCGGAGGATGGCCTTCCCGCACTCCCTCAGGCCGTTGCCCACACCGGTGTTCTTCACCCCGCAGGCGAGGCCCACGGCCCTCCCCGCAGCCCTGGCCTGCCGGTAGGCGTCCCGGACCGCCAGGAGGGTCGCCTTCAGGCCGACGCCGGGGCCCAGGACCTGGCCGGTGGCGAACCGGTCGCCCGAGGCGCAGGCGTTGCGCCACCGGACCTCCCACCCGTCCAGCCCCACGGCCTCGGCGAGGAGGTCCATCATGCCCTCCATGGCGAAGTTCACCTGGTGCACGCCGAAGCCCCGCATGGCCCCGGCAGGGGGGTTGTTCGTGTACACGGCGCGGGCCTCGACGTCGACGTTGGGAACCCGGTAGGGGCCGCAGGCGTGGCCGGCGGCCCGCTCCAGGACCTTGTCCCCGACGCTCGCGTAGGCGCCGGTGTCGCCCAGGATCCGGGCCCGGACGGCGAGGAGGTGGCCCTCCCGGTCCGCGGCCACGGTGTACGTGAGGGTCATGGGGTGGCGCTTGGCGTGGAAGCGGATGCTCTCCTCCCGGGAGAGGGTGGTGAGCACCGGCCTCCCCGTCTTCAGGGCCAGGAGGGCCGTGTGGCACTGGACGTTCAGGTCCTCCTTGGCGCCGAAGGCCCCCCCGTTCGACACCTGGGTCACGCGGACCTGCTGCACGGGCAGGCCGAGGAAGGACGCGACCTGACGCCGGTCGTCCCAGGGGCCCTGGCCCTGGGAGTAGACGTGGACCCCGCCGTCCTCGGTCGGGCACACCAGGGAGGCCTCCGGCTCGAGGAAGGCGTGCTCGACGGACTGGGTGCGGAAGGTCTCGGTGAGGACCACGGGAGCCGCGGCCAGGGCCGCGTCGACGTCGCCCCGCCTCACCCTGGACACCGAGAGCACGTTGCCGCCCTCGTGGAGGCGGGGGGCGTCCTCCCGCATGGCCTGGAAGGGGTCGGTGACGGGCGCCAGGACCTCGTAGTCCACCTCGACGAGGGCGGCGGCCTCCCGGGCGGCCCGGCGGGTCAGGGCGGCCACGGCGGCCAGGACGTCGCCCACGTACGACGTGACCTCGCCTTCGGCCACGAACTGCCGCCAGTCCCTGGTGATGAGGCCCTGCCGGCGCTCCCCCGGGACGTCGGCGGCGGTGACCACGGCCACCACGCCGGGGTACAGGGCCGCCCGGGTGGTGTCGATCCGCAGGACCCGGGCCCGGGGGTGGTCCGAGAACCGCAGGGCCCCGTGGAGCATGCCGGGGAACCGCAGGTCGGCGACGAAGGGCTTGTCCCCCAGGGCCAGGTCGCGCCCCTGGTACCGGGGCGCCCGGGTTCCGATGCGGCCGCTTCGGTCCGGGCGGGGGAGCGGCTCCCCCCGCCCGGCCCCGGCCGCCAGCTCGATGGCGTCGAGGATCTTCACGTACCCCGTGCAACGGCAGAGGTTCCCGGCCAGGGCCCTCGCGACCTCCCCGCGGGTGGGCTGGGGGTTCCGGGCCAGGAGGGACTCGGCCTTCATCACGATCCCCGGCGAGCAGAAGCCGCACTGGGAGGCGCCGGCCGCCACGAAGCAGTCGGCCCAAAGCTGCCGCCGCTCGGGGGCGAGCCCCGCCGGGGTGATGACGTCCCTGCCCCGGGCCCGGGTCGCCGGCTGGGCGCAGGACACCACGGCCCTGCCGTCGACGATGACCGTGCAGGCCCCGCAGGAGCCCTCGGGGGCGCACCCGTCCTTCACCGAGGTCTGGCCGAGGGCGTCGCGGAGCAGCTCGAGGAGGCTCGCGTCCTGCGGGACCTCGGCCGAGACGGGCCTGCCGTTCAGGGTGAACTCGACGGTGGTGGTCTCGAGCTGCTTCACGCCGCACCGTGTCCCGTGACTGCCAGGTACACCTCGGGGTAGGCGGCGTACCAGGCCGCCGCCTTCCACAGGTGTTCCACCGGGCACTGGTCCTCGGCGCTGTGGGCGTAGGCCTCGTCGGCCGGCCCGAACCCGATGGTGTCGATGCCGAGCTTGCCCGCGCTGGCCACCCCGTTCGTCGAGAAGACCCACCGGCCGATCCTGGGGGTTCGCCCGAGGGCCCGCTGGGAGGCCTCGACTCCGGCCCGCACGGCCGGGTGGTCCTCGGGCAGGACCCAGGTCGGGAAGTACTTGTCGGTGGAGAGGGTGAGGCCCGTGTAGGAGGTCCCCTCGTACCGGAGCAGCTCCACCTGGGCTCCGGCCTCCACCACCCCCGGCAGCGACTCCAGCTCGGCCCGGGAGCTCTGCACGGTCTCCCCCACGGTGAGCCGGCGGTCCAGGTAGACGGTGCACCCGTCGGGGACGGCGTTGAGGGAGGGGGTCGTGGCCTCGATCTTGGAGAGGACCACGGTCCCCTTCCCCAGGAAGGGGTCGTCGGCCAGGCGGTCGTTCAGGGCCTCCACGTCCCGGACGATGGGGGCCATCCGGTAGATGGCGTTGACGCCCCGCTCCGGGGCGGAGGCGTGGGCGGCCCGACCCCGCGTGTGGATGGCGAACTCGGCCCGTCCCCGGTGGCCCCGGTACACGTCGAGGTTCGTGGCCTCCCCCAGGACCACGAGGCCGGCGCGGCTGATCGTCGTGGTGAGGACGTACTCGAGGGCCAGGCCGTCGCAGTCCTCTTCCTGGACGGTCCCCACCACCCACAGGGTGACCCCACCCCTGCCCAGGCGCTTCGCCAGGGCTCCCCCGTACACCATGCTCGCCGTGGCGGCCTTGTTGTCGGAGGCACCCCGTCCGTACACGACGCCGCCCTGGACCCGCGGGGTGAACGGGTCGAAGGACCACGAGGCCGGGTTCCCCACGTCGACGGTGTCGACGTGGCTGTCGTAGACCAGGTGGACGGGACCGTCGCCGATCCGGCCGATGATGCTCCCGAAGCCGTCCACGGTGACCTCGTCGTAGCCGAGGGAGGTCATCTCGTCGCCGATCCGCTGGACCACGTCCTTCTCCTGCCGGGACAGGCTGGGGATGGAGATGAGGTCGGCCAGGAACTTCGTGAGCTCCTCCTCGAGCCTGCGTGCCTCGGTGACGAACCGCTCATCGGTCCTCACGACTCCTCCTCCCGCGACTCCACCCGATTCGACTCGTCCAGGTAGTTGTAGATGGTGAACCGGCTCACCCCCAGCCGGGCAGCCACCTGTTCCACGGCCTTCTTGATGAGGAAGGCTCCCCGATCGTCGAGGTACTTCACCACCCGCTGCTTCTGGGCCCGGGACATCTCGGAGACGGGGGCCCCCACCCACTCGACCGCCGCGTCGATCAACCGGTCGATGGCCTCCCCCAGGTGTCCCGGCTCCGGTGGGGTGGCGCCCTCGGGCTCGGCCATGGAGGCCAGGAGACGGGCAGCCCGGGCCAGGACGGCCCCGTCGACCTCGATGGCCACCGCCAGCCCGTCGGCTGCGGCGAAGGGCAGGATGCTCACCCTGCCGCCCCGACCGGTGGGGTGGTTCACCACCGGGCCGGGGCTCGAGAGCAGCGACGGCACCGGGTCGCCGGCCCCCCGCCGGTGGGGCCGGCCCCACGCTGCCAGGAGGCGGGGAGGGCTGGTGGCGTAGAGGCTGACCCGGTAGGCCGGCCCCAGGGTGCGGGCCAGGGCCTGGCAGAAGTCCGCCGCCCGGTCCTGCGCATGGCTCGGCGCCGCCAGGGATACCTCGTGGACCACGCCCGCCTCCGTCCCGGTGTCCCAACGGATTGTAGAAGCTCTGCAACAAGGTGTGGGGAACGGACCTCCACGCCGGCGCGTCGCCTGCGGTCCGTGCGCCCCTGGCATCTGGACGTTTGCGCAGGTCAGGGCCCCTCCCACCACCCGTGTGGCGGCCTGGGCCACCGGGGCAGCGTCCCCGGCCCACCTGCCTACCCAAACCGCAGGTCCGCTGCTACCCTGGCGCCAGCTCCAGCGGACAGAGGGGGGTGAGTCGATGGCGAGACGCGGACGATGGTGGCTCGGGGCCCTGCTCGCGGCCCTGGCGCTGGTGGGGGCGGCCTGCGCCCGCGGGGTGCAGGAGGCGCCGCAGACGCCGACCCCGGAGGAGACCCCGGCTCAGGCCTTCAAGTTCGGCATGCTGCTGGTCGGCCCCCACAACGACCGGGGCTGGTCGCAGGCGCACTTCGAGGCCGGGCGCTACGTCGAGGCGAACCTGCCCGGGGCGGAGATGATCTGGATCGACAAGGTCAACCCGGCGGACCGGCCCGAGACGACGGTGGAGCAGGTGGTCGACGACATGATCGCCCAGGGGGCGCAGCTCATCTTCGCCACCTCCGACGACATGAAGGACGGCATCCTGGCGGCGGCCGCCCAGCACCCCGACGTCCCCATGATCTGGTCCTCGGGGGACAGCGCCCTGGCCGAGGGCAAGGACTACCATCCCGAGCTGACGAACCTCGGCAACGTGATGGGGCGGATGGAGTACGGCAAGATGATCGCCGGGTGCGCGGCCGCCCTCACCACCCAGACGGGGAAGATCGGGTACCTGGGGCCGCTCATCAACGACGAGACCCGCCGCCTGGCCAACTCGGCCTTCCTGGGCGCCCGCTACTGCTGGGAGCAGTTCCGGGGCGAGGACCCGGCCGCCCTGTCCTTCGACGTGAAGTGGATCGGGTTCTGGTTCCACATCCCCGGCGTCACCCTGGACCCGACCCAGGTGACGAACGAGTTCTACGACGGGGGCGTGGACGTCGTGATCTCGGGCATCGACACGACGGAGGCCCTCGTCCGGGCCGGGCAGCGCGCGAAGCGCGGTGAGGAGGTCTGGGCCATCCCCTACGACTTCAAGGGGGCCTGCGGCGAGGCGCCCGAGGTCTGCCTGGGCGTGCCCTACTTCAACTGGGGGCCCGCGTACCTCGCCATCGCCAGGTCCGTCCAGGACGGGACCTTCAAGGCCGAGTGGCAGTGGGTCGGCCCCGACTGGTCGGACCTCAACAACGCCGACACCTCGGCCATCGGCTGGGTGAACGGGGAGGGGCTGTCGGACGAGGCCGCGGCCCAGCTGGACGAGTTCATCGGGGGGCTGGCCGACGGGTCCATCAACCTGTACACGGGGCCCCTGAACTGGCAGGACGGCTCGGTGTTCCTGAAGCCGGGCGAGGTGGCGACGGACCTGCAGATCTGGTACTCGGGGCAGCTCCTGGAGGGGATGACCGGGGCCAGTAGTGCCTAGTTGGCGCCCCGAGCGAGGGAGGGGGGAGGGCCCGGGGCCCTTCCCCCTCCTTCGGGTATGGTTCGTTGAGGCCGTGGGCCACTCCCGGCTCGAGCCGGGGTGAGCGATGAGCTTGGAGCTCCGTGGCATCCACAAGCGCTTCGGCCCCGTGCGCGCCAACGACGGCGTCGATCTCACGGTGGAGGCCGGGACCATCCACGGCCTCCTCGGGGAGAACGGGGCCGGGAAGTCCACGCTCATGAAGGTCCTCTCGGGCTACCTCACCGCCGATGCGGGGGAGGTGGTCCTCGACGGCCGGAAGCTCGAGCTGTCCTCTCCGGACGACGCGATCCGGGCGGGCATCGGCATGCTCCACCAGGACCCCCTCGTGTTCCTGCCCTTCACGGTCCTGGAGAACTTCGCCCTGGGCCGCCGGGGCGGCTGGCGGCTGGACTGGGCCCGGGAGCGCCGGGAGCTGCGGGACATGGGAGAGCGGTTCGGGTTCCGCCTGGACCCCGACGCTCCCGCCCGCGGCCTCACGGTGGGGGAGCGGCAGCAGCTGGAGATCATGCGCCTGCTCCGCCTCGGGGCCCGCGTGCTGATCCTGGACGAGCCGACCACCGGGATCACCGCGGCCCAGCGGGACCGGCTGTTCGACACCCTCCGGGCCCTGGCAGGTGAGGGGATGACCGTCATCTTCGTCTCCCACAAGCTCGAGGAGGTGGAGCAGCTCTGCGGCCGGGTGACCGTCATGCGCCAGGGCAGGGTGGCGGGGGAGGAGGAGATGCCGTGCCCCACCGACCGCCTCGTGGAGCTGATGTTCGGTCAGGTCCTCGCGGAGAGCGACCGCTCGGCGGTTCAGTGGGGGGAGGCGGTCCTCGAGCTGGAGTCGGTGACCCTCCAGGAGGGCTCCCTCGCCGCCGGTGACCTCTCCCTCACCGTCCGTGCCGGTGAGGTGGTGGGCCTGGCCGGCCTCGAGGGGAGCGGCCAGCGTCTCCTGCTCCGCGCCTGCTGCGGCCTGCTCCCGGCCCGAAAGGGGCGGCTGCGGGTGAACGGCCGGGACATGACGGGCAGGGACTACCGGGAGTTCCTGGCGGGCGGCGTCCGCTACCTGCCCGCCGGCCGCCTCGAGGAGGGCCTCGTGCCGGGGCTCACCGTCGCCGAGCACTTCCTCCTCAGCGAGGGGGCCCCGAGGTTCTTCATCGACTGGGGAGCCGCCCGCCGGCGGGCGGAGGAGCGGATCCGCGAGTACGTCATCCGGGGAACGCCGACGTCCCCGGTGGACGCCCTGTCCGGAGGCAACCAGCAGCGCCTCCTCCTCGCCATGCTCTCGCCGGACCTTCGGCTGCTCCTCATGGAGCACCCGACCCGGGGCCTGGACGTCGAGTCGGCGAACTGGGTCTGGACCCAGCTCCTCGAGCGCCGGAAGCGCGGCACGGCCATCGTGTTCGCCTCGGCCGACCTGGACGAGCTGATCCGCTACTGCGACCGGGTGCTGGTCTTCTTCGCCGGCAGGATCATCAAGGAGGTGCGCGCCGCGGAGACCACCGGGGAGGAGCTGGGCCACCTGATCGGCGGAAAGGAGCTGGTGTGACCGTCGGCCGGGCCCTGCGGCGCACGACCCTCGCGCTGGCGCCCGTCGGCCTGGCCCTGGCCGTCGGCCTCCTCCTGCTGGTGGCCGCCGGGGCCAACCCCTTCGAGGCCCTGGCCGACATCTGGGACGGCTCCCTCGGCAGCGGCGCCAAGGTCGCCGACACCCTGATGGCCTGGGTGCCGCTCACCCTCGCCGCCGCCGGCCTGGTCGTCACCTTCTCGGCGGGCCTGTGGAACATCGGCATCGAGGGCCAGATCGTGGCGGGGGCCATCGGCGCCTCCTTCGTGGCCCGGGAGGCCCCGGGGGGGCCGGCGGTCCTCGTGCCCCTGACGATCCTGGCGGGCATGGCCGGGGGCGTGCTGTGGGCGCTCCTGGTGGGGGTCCTGAAGACCCGGAGCCGGGTGAACGAGATCTTCGGGGGGCTCGGCCTCGACTTCGTCGCCAGCGGGCTCGCCATCTACCTCATCATCGACCCCTGGAGGCGGGCGGGCATCGCCTCCACCAGCGGCACCGACATCTTCCGCCGGGAGGCCTGGCTCCCGACCCTCGGCACGTCGCGGCTGTCCCCGGTGGCGGTGGGACTGGCCGTGGCCGCCGTCGTCCTGGTGTACCTGCTCATGCGGGGGACCATGCTGGGGTTGCGCCTGCGGGCGGTGGGCAGGAACCCGCGGAGCGCCCGGCTGCTCGGGCTGTCCCCCAACCGGTACGTCCTGGTGGCCTTCGCCCTCTGCGGGGCCCTGGCCGGCCTGGCCGGGGCCGTGCAGGCGACGGGGGTCCACCACAAGCTGGTGCCCGCCATCTCGGGAGGCTACGGGTTCCTGGGCATCCTCGTGGTGCTCCTGGCGGGGTTCCGCGCCGCCCTGGTGGCCCCCATCGGCCTGTTCTTCGTGGCGATCTCGGTGGGCAG
>CAYVCH010000011.1:0-23367 GCA_964449755.1 uncultured Actinomycetes bacterium | reverse complement strand
GCGGGTGTCACCAGGGATCCGCCAGCGCCTCGGCGGCGCCGTCGTCCTCCTGGCCTCCGCCGGCCTCGTCTGGGGGGTGACCGCCCTCGCCCTGGTCCTCATCGGCCGGGGCGCCTCCGCCCCCAGGACGGTGGAGCTGGTGATCCCCCAGGGGGCGGCCCGACAGGTGGCCGCCGGGGAGAACCCCCTCGCCGCGGCGCCGACCCTGTCCTTCACCGCCGGGGACGTCCTCCGCATCGTGAACCACGACGCCGTCACCCACCGGGTCGGTCCCTACGCCGTCCCCCCCGGCCGCTCCCTCCAGGTGGTCATGCAGCCCTCGGCGGTGGGGGCCTTCCTCTGCACCGCCCACCCGAGCGGCCGGATCACCTTCGACGTCGCCCCCCGAGGGCTCGACCTCCGCCTCACCGTGCTGCCCACCCTCCTCCTCGGGCTCCCCCTGGGAGCCGTCGTCCTGGGGGTCCGCCGCGTCCTCCGGGCCCTGGAGACGCCCTGAGGCCGCGGGCCGGGTAGCCTAGGGAGGCCACCGCCCCCGGGGGAGGGAATGGACCGCCGCGTCGCCGAGGACCTGGCCGCCCAGCTCGCCGTGGACAGCATTCGGGCCACCACGGCGGCGGGGTCGGGCCATCCCACCTCGGCCCTCTCCTCGGCCCACCTGGTGGCCGTCCTCCTCCTCGGCCACCTCCGCTATGACCTGGCCGACCCCGCCAACCCGGCCAACGACCGCTTCATCCTCTCCAAGGGCCACGCCGCCCCCCTCCTCTACGCGGCCATGAAGGCCGTGGGCGCCATCAGCGACGAGCAGCTGCTCTCCCTGCGCAGGCTGGACAGCCCCCTGGAGGGACACCCAGCCCCCGTGGGCGGCCTCCCCCTCCTGGACGTGGCCACCGGCTCCCTGGGCCAGGGCCTGGCCATCGGCCTCGGCATGGCCCTGGCCATGCGCCTGGACCGCCTGCCCGGGCGGGTGTGGGTCCTGCTGGGGGACTCCGAGATGGCCGAGGGCTCGGTGTGGGAGGCGATGGCCAATGCCTCCCACCACGGCGTGGGCAACCTGGTCGGCATCCTCGACATGAACCGCCTGGGCCAGCGGGGCCCGACGATGCTCGGGTGGAACGCCGAAGCGTACGCGGCCCGGGCCCGGGCCTTCGGCTGGCGGGCCGTCGTCGTCGACGGCCACGACGCCCCCGCCATCGACGAGGCCTACCGGCGCGCCACCGACGGCCCGGGGCCGGCCCTCGTCGTCGCCCGCACGGTGAAGGGCCACGGCGTGTCCTTCCTGGCGGACGCCGAGGGGTGGCACGGCAAGGCCCTGTCGCAAGAGCAGGCCCGCCGGGCCATCGAGGAGCTGGGCGGGGAGCGGAGCCTCACGGTCACGCCCCCGCGACCCGAGGCCGTCCCCGGCCCGGCGCCCCCCGGTGCCGTGGCCACCGGCGTCGCCCTCCCCGCCTACGAGGGCCCCGTGGCCACCCGGAAGGCCTTCGGGGAGACCCTGGCCGCCCTGGCCGCCCGCCCCGACATCGTGGTCCTCGACGGCGAGGTGTCGAACTCCACGTATACCGAGGACTTCGAGAAGGTGGCCCCCGAGCGCTTCGTCGAGCTGTACATCGCCGAGCAGTGCATGGTCGGGGTGGGGGTGGGCCTCCAGGCCATGGGCAAGACGGTCTTCGCCGCCACCTTCGGGGCCTTCCTCACCCGGGCCCACGACTTCCTCCGCATGGCCGCCGTGTCCCGGGCCGACCTCCGCCTCTGCGGCTCCCACGCCGGGGTCTCCATCGGCGAGGACGGTCCGTCCCAGATGGGCCTGGAGGACCTGGCCATGATGCGGGCCGTGCACGGCTCCACCGTGCTCTACCCCGCCGACGGCAACGCGACGGTGAAGCTCGTGGCGGCCATGGCCGACCTTCCGGGCATCTCCTACCTGCGCACCACCCGGGAGCCCACCCCCCGGCTGTACGGTCCCGAGGAGGAGTTTCCCCCGGGCGGCAGCAAGGTGCTCCGGGCCGGGCCCGAGGATCGGGCGGCCCTGGTGGGGGCCGGGATCACCGTCTTCGAGGCCCTGCGGGCCGCCGACCTCCTCGCCGCCGAGGGGATCCCCGTCCGGGTCATCGACGCCTACTCGGTGAAGCCGGTGGACGCGGCCACCCTGCGCCGGGCCCTGCTGGACACCGGCCTCCTGGTGGTCGCCGAGGACCACTGGTCCCCCGGCGGCCTCGGGGACGCCGTGCTCGCGGGCCTCGCCGGCGAGGGCCCCCTGGAGGGACGGGTGGTGTGCCTGGGGGTGCGGAGCATGCCGGGGTCCGGCACCCCCGCCGAGCTCCGGGAGCGGGCGGGGATCTCGGCCACCCGCATCGCCGCCGCGGTCCGGGACGTCCTCGGGTAGGCGAGGAACCCGGCCGGACTGCTACCCTGTCCGGCGCATGGGCGACTACCGCGAGGTCATCCACGAGCGGCTCTACGTCCGGGTGCCCGGGACCGACCGGCTGAGGAAGACGGCGGCCGGGCGCCTGAAGCGCCTCGTGGCCGCCGGCTGGCGGGAGACCGAGCGCTGGCGACGCGGGGACTACCTCGAGGTGCGCCTGGAGCGGACCGGCGTCCCGCCCCTTCGGGCCCGCCTGCCCAGGGGCGGGGTGGAGCAGCGCTTCGAGCGCCGGCCGCGGGGCCAGGAGCGGGGCCCCGCCCGCAGCTGAGCGACGGTCCCAGGCTCCCGAACGTCCTTCGGCACCGGACTTGTTCTGCCGGACAAAGGGATCGTAAACTCACGCCAAGGGCTGGATCGTTCGGAGCCGGCCCCCGGGCGGGGAGGTCATGGTCGAGCACGCAGGCGCCAGCGCGGGCACGCCGGTGCCCCGGGGCGAGCGGCCCGGGCACCGGGAGCCCCGAGCCCGCCCGGCGGAGCAGCCCTTCCGGTACCCCGTGGCGCGGGAGTTCGTCGAGCCCGACTGGACCCGCCTCCCGGGGTACCGGGGCGTCACCCGGAAGCAGTGGGAGAGCGCCCAGTGGCAGCGGGCCCACACGGTGAAGACCCTGGGGGAGCTGAAGGAGGCCCTGGGGGACTTCCTCGACGATGGCCTCCTGGAGGACATCGCCCGTGACCAGCGGGAGCGGGCCACGATGCCGCTGCTCATCCCGCCCCAGATGGTCAACACGATGAACGAGCGGGACCTGCGGGGGGATCCGGTCCGCCGGTACATGGCCCCGGCCTTCTCCGAGCGCCACCCCGAGTGGCCCAGCCACCCCATGGCCTCCCGGGACAGCCTCCACGAGGCCGACATGTGGGCCGTGGAGGGCCTGACGCACCGGTACCCGACCAAGGTCCTCGCCGAGCTGGTCGCCACCTGCCCCCAGTACTGCGGGCACTGCACCCGCATGGACCTCGTCGGCACCGACACCGCCCTGATCCTCAAGTACCGGTTCGAGTCGAAGCCGCAGGATCGGTGGGAGCGGATCCTCGACTACCTGCGGCGGACCCCCTCCGTCCGTGACGTGGTGGTCTCCGGCGGCGACGTGGCCAACATCCCCGTCCGCCGCCTGGAGGACTTCGTCACGAAGCTCCTGGACATCGAGCACATCCGGGACGTCCGGCTGGCCACGAAGGCCCTGATGGGCCTGCCCCAGCACTTCCTCCAGGACGAGGTCCTGGCGGGCTACGAGCGGATGGCGAAGCGGGCCCGGGAGCGCGACGTGGACATCGCCGTCCACACCCACATCAACGCCGCCCAGCAGGTCACGCCCCTCCTGGGGGAGGTGGTGCGGAGGCTCCTCGACATGGGCTACCGGGACGTGCGCAACCAGGGGGTGCTGCTGCGGGGGGTGAACGCCACGCCCGAGGCCCTGCTCGAGCTGTGCTTCATGCTCCTCGACCACGCGAAGGTCATGCCCTACTACCTCTACGTCTGCGACATGATCCCCAACGCCGAGCACTGGCGGACGGCCATCTGGGAGGCCCAGGAGCTGCAGCATGCCATCATGGGGTACCTGCCCGGCTTCGCCACCCCCCGGGTCGTCGTGGACGTGCCCTTCGTCGGGAAGCGGTGGGTCCACCAGCTCGTGGACTACGACCGGCTCCGGGGGATCTCCTACTGGACGAAGAGCTACCGCACGGGCATCGAGCACGACGACCCCGAGGCCCTCACCCGCCGCTACCCCTACTACGACCCCATCCCGACCCTGCCCGAGGGGGGCCGGGACTGGTGGCGGCAGCGCGTGCGGGAGGGCCCGCTCACCCCCACCGCGGCCTGAACCGGCGCCCCCGGAGGGCCTCCGCCACCAGCAGCACGCCGAGGACACCCAGGCCGGCCCAGGCCCGGGCGGCGTCGGGACCGCCGAACCCCGGCGGCGGGGGCTGACAGAGCTGCCCCAGTCGCCGGTCCATGGCCGCCCGGACCCGGGCCAGGCGGGGGTCGGCGGCGCGGTTCTCCAGCTCGTGGGGGTCGGCCGCGAGGTCGTACAGCTCTTCCTCGCCCGTCGCGTACCGGACGTACTTGAACCGCTCCCCCCGCACGGCACAGTAGGTCGGCACCGGGTTCCTGCCCTCCAGGTGCTCCACGAGGAAGTCCCGCCGCCACCGGACGGGGCGACCGGCGAGGAGCGGCACCAGGCTCCTGCCGTCCGTGGGCGGGGTGGCCACCCCCGCCACCTCGGCCACGGTCGGCGCCAGGTCGATGTTGAGGGCCAGCCGGGACTCGGTCCGGGCAGCCCCGACGAGGGGGTCGTAGCGCACCACCAGGGGCACCCGGATGCTCTCCTCGTAGGGCACCTCCTTCTTCCACCACCGGTGCTCCCCCCAGGCCAGGCCGTTGTCGGAGGTGAGGACCACGAGCGTGTGGTCCAGGCGCCCGGTGGCAGCCAGGGCCTGGAGGAGTCGGGCGACGGCCCGGTCGACGGAGAGCAACGTCCGGTACTGGTCCACTCGGAGCTGGTCGATCTGCCGGGCCCGGAGGACGTCCAGGCGGGGCAGGGCCCGGATGTAGGCGGGCTTGTCGGAGACGTCGGCCTCGTCGTAGCCGGGGGGCCGCCAGGCCGGGAGGTCGGCGAAGGCCGCGGCGTCCGGGGAGGCCGGGATGGCCGGGCCGTGGGGCGCCGCCGGCGCGTAGACGACGAAGAGCGGCCCCCGGGACTGCCGGATGAAGGAGACCGCCGCCTCGGCCAGCACGTCGGTGGAGTAGTCCTCCGGAGCGGACCCGTAGCGCCGGACCGCCCCGTCCACCGTGAGGCCGTAGTCCAGGTACTCGGCGTGGACGAAGGCCACGAAGCGGTCCCACCCCGGGGGCACGTAGCCGGTCAGGGCCTGGTGCTGGAAGCCGTCCAGGTACTTGCCGAAGAACCCCGTGGTGTAGCCGGCGTCCTGGAGCCAGGTGGCCAGGGTCGAGCCATCGTCGAAGGCCTCGGCGCGGCCGTAGGGGGGGCGCTGCCGGTAGACGCCGGTCGTGTGGGAGTAGTTCCCCGTGAGGAGGCTCGCCCGGCTCGGGCAGCAGAGGGCGTTCACCACGAAGGCGTTGGCGAAGGTGACCCCCCGGGCCACGAGCTCCCGCTGCACGGTCGGCATGGCCCAGAGGGTCTCGGGGCGCTGGTCGTCGGTGATGACCACGAGGACGCTCGGGGGCTCCGCCCGGGCCGGGCCCGCGGAAGCGCCCAGGGCCCAGAGGGTGAGGGCCACGACGGCGCCGGCCGACCTCCACCGGAGCGGCCCAGCCAGCCCGGCACGCCGCCGTGGGGTATCGTGCGGGCCGTGGCGACCACCGCCCCCCGTCGGCTCGCCTGGGCGGCCCTGGCTGCCGCGGTCGTGCTCGCCACCTGTGCCGACCCCGTCCCCGACTGGGAGCCCCTGCCGCCCGTCGAGTTCGGCGTCCGCCCCGACCGGGTGGACGCGGACCGGTTCGAGACCCGGTGGCCCATCAAGCACGTGGTCTTCATCGTCAAGGAGAACCGGACCTTCGACCACCTCTTCGGCCGCTTCCCCGGCGCCGAGGGCGCCACCTTCGGGTGGGACGGGCCCATCCGGCGGCCCCTCACCCGCGCCGTGGACCGCCTGCCCGAGGACATCCGCCACTGCTACGACTGCGCCCTGCGGGCCTGGAACGGCGGGAAGATGGACGGGTTCAACCAGACCCCCACGGCCGACCGGTACGCCTACACCCAGTACTGGCCCGAGGACCTCCCCAACTACTGGCACTGGGCCGAGAACTTCGTCCTCGCCGACAACTTCTTCGCCAGCGCCCAGGGCCCCTCCTTCCCGAACCACCTGTTCACCATCGCCGCCCAGTCGGCCGGGACCCACGAGAACCCCGTCCAGGACCTCGACCTGATCAGGGAGCGCCACCGCGCCACCGGGCTCACGAAGGCCTGGGGCTGCGGCTCGGTCCGGGGGGCCTACGTCACGGTCGTGGACAGCGAGGGCCAGAAGGAGCGGGTCCCTCCCTGTTTCGACATCCTCACCGAGGGCGACCTGCTGGACCGGGCCGGCATCCCCTGGGCCTACTACTCGGCCACGAACTACCAGAACGGGTACCTGTGGTCGGCCTACGACGCCATCCGCCGCTACCGGGAGGACCCGGCCCGCTGGCGGGAGCACATCTTCCCCGTGGACAACCTGGTCCGGGACATCCAGGCGGGCCTGCTGCCGCCGGTGACCTGGGTGACGCCCCGCTTCGAGCTGTCGGAGCACCCCGAGTACAGCTTCTGCCACGGGGAGAACTGGACCACCGAGGTGGTGAACGCCATCATGAGAAGCCCCATGTGGCGGGACACCGCCATCTTCATCACCTGGGACGACTACGGGGGCTTCTACGACCACGTCCCGCCACCCCAGGTGGACGACTTCGGCTTCGGGATCCGGGTGCCCCTCCTCGTGATCTCCCCCTTCGCCCGGCAGGGCCACATCGACCACCAGCTCGGCGAGTTCTCGAGCGTCCTGCGGTTCATCGAGGACAACTGGGGCCTGTCCCAGCTCACGCAGCGCGACCGGGACGCCTTCAACCTCTCCTACGACTTCGACTTCACCCAGGACCCCAGGCCCCCCGACCCCCGGCCCCTGCGGACCGACTGCGAGGGCCCCGTCTTCGAGAAGCCGCCGCCCTGGTGGGAGCCGGGGCAGCCCTTCCCCGGGGACGACGGCGCCTGAGGCGGCGCCGGCCGCCCCGGCGCCCGGGCGCGGCTACCCCAGGTTCGTGCCGTAGGGGCAGTCGTCCCGGGGCTCGAGGATGAGCCGGTCGAACCTGGGGTTCTCGAAGTCCAAGGCCCCCGAGAGGGGGTCCGCCACCGCGTCCCGCTCGGTCATCGGGGGCAGGCCGAACAGGACCTCGATGAACCGCAGGACGCTCGAGAACTCGTAGGTGGTCGAGTCGACGTAGCCGCCGTCGGGACCCTCCCCCTGCCGGGTGTAGGGGGAGATGATGAGGGCCGGCGTGCGGGGCCCGAAGCCCATGATGTCCACGTGGGGCGGCGGCACCGGGTCGAAGAAGCCACCGAAATCATCCCAGACGATGACGATGACAGTGCTCCGCCAGTACTTGCTCTGCATGATCGCGTTGACGTGCTGGACGGTCCAGTTCTCCCCCGCGCACACGCTCTTGCCCGCCCCGGGGTGCTCGTTGTAGGGCTCCGGCGGGATCAGCCACGAGACCCGCGGCAGGCGTCCCCGTTCCACGTCCTCCAGGAAGGTGTCGGGGTGCTGGACCTTCCGCCACATGGGGCCGTACCGGACGTGGCGGATGGCCTGCATGGCGTTCATCCACGAGTTCTCGGTGGCGTAGTACTTCCAGGAGATGCCCCGCCGCTCCAGGAGGTCCGGGAGGACCTTGATGTCGAAACAGAGGCGGATCCGCTCCCAGTACTGGCCGAGGCGATACCAGTTCTCGCCGCTCTCCAGGATCTCCTCCTCCAGGCGCATGATCTCCCGGAGGTCGCGCTCGGTGAGCCCCCGACGGAACTTGAGCGAGTGCTCGCTCGGGTCGTCGCAGTAGTTGCCCGGTGTGTCGGCGCTCGTCTTGTTGTCCACGATCTCCAGGGACTGGGCCGCCACGACGTAGAGGTGCTCGGGGAGGGTCGGCCCGTACATGGAGGTGAAGAACCGGTCGGCCAGGACGAAGCGGTCCGCGTAGGCCCAGTAGTTCGGGATGCCCCGGCGCGTGAAGTACGTGTACCCGGTGAGGTCCTGGCCGAACAGGGCCGCCTTCTCGCCGGATACGGGAACCGGCCCGTTCATCCGGTTGAACCCGTTCATCTTCCCGCCGTTCACGGCGGCCAGGCCGCAGCGGAAGCAGTGGGTGAGGTCGTGGGGCTGGACGTCCGGGGCCCTCCGGAGCCTGACGGTGGGCCCGTCCGCGCACCCGTCCTCGTCGCATCGGACGGTCCCGCCCTCGGTGGCCCCGGTGGCCCCCGGGTAGGTGGCGAAGTAGTTGTTGAAGGTCCGGTTCTCCTTCACGATGAACACCACGTGGCGGATGGGGTTGCCCTCCTCGATGGAGGGCACCCCCCCGGAGGCCGCGGTGCCCGGAGGGGCGGCCGTCCTGCCGTCCCTGGCCGGAACGCGGGGGGGGCCCGGGGCCCGGTCGGCCGGGCCGCCAGACCATGCCCGCCAGGCAATGAAGGCGGACAGGGTCAGGACCAGCAGGGCGAAGCCGCGTCGGCCCGACCGCCGGGGCCGGCGGAACCTGGGACCCGAGGGGCCGGGCCTGACGGAGAGCGTCCGGCCGGCGCCGCGCCGCCGGCGGAACCCCGGGCCCCGCGGCCCCCGCCGGCGGCGACGTCGACCGAGATCCACGGCAGCAGTATGCGGGACGCGCCGCCCGCCGTCAGGGAGGGCCGTGCGGCCGAGGGCGGAGGCGATACCCGGTGTTCTCCCTCAGCCCCGGTCGAGCCACCCCCCGCCACGGCCGTGCCGGGCCGCCACGAGGCCGGCGGCAATGGCGAGGGCGATCTCCTGGGGCGTCTGCCCTCCCAGGTCCAGCCCCACCGGCGAGCGGATGCGGGCCAGCTCCCCCTCGCCGAACCCCCGCCGCCGCAGCTCCTGGAGGTAGGGAGCCACGTGCCGCCGGCTCCCCACGACGCCGATGAATCCGGCGGGCGAGCGGAGCGCCCTGGACAGCATCTCCACGACATAGGGCGCGTCGTGGTCGGTGAAGACCACGTCGTCCCGGGCGTCCAGCTCCAGCCCCTCCAGGGAGCGGGTCACCTCGCCCGCCAGGTCCCGGTACAGCTCCACGACCCGCTCCTCCCGCGGCTCCACCCAGACCGTGCGGTACTGGAGCTGGGGGGCGAGCTGCAGCAGCTCCACGGCGATGGGCGTGTCCGAGACCACCACGAGCCGGGCCGGGGGCAGGTGGGGCTGGAGGAAGACCTCGACGTCGCCCAGGTCGTGGTGGTAGGTGCGGGTCTCGGGCTGGCCGGAGGCCAGGATCTCCTCGGCGTCGGCCACCGCAGCGGCGTCGAACTCCGAGCACCCCAGGGTTCCTCCGATGGGCCGGCCCCCCTGGACCAGGATCCAGTTCCCCACCCGGCAGGGCGGGTCCCCGTGGACCTTCACCGCCACCGCCTCGACCCAGGGCGCCTCTGCGGCGGGAGCCGCCGGCCGCACCCGGGCGGCCGCCCGGAGACGCCCCACGGGGTGGACGTGCTCCGGCCCTTCCCCCGCCCCGGTGCGGTCATGCCCCTCGGGGGGGTGGGGCCCCGCCCGGCCTGCCAGCAGCTCGACCGCGTGGGGCAGCACGGGAAGGAGGGCCGCCAGCGCCTCCCGCACCCCGCGGGGGCTCCCCGGAAGGTTCACCACCAGCGTACGGTCGGCGCTCCCCGCCACCCCCCGGGACAGGGCGGCCATCGTCGTGTGCTCGAGGCCGGCCCGTCGCGCCAGCTCCGCCAGGCCGGGGGCCTCCCGCTCGATGACGGCCCGGGTTGCCTCCGGGGTCACGTCCCGGGGCCCCAGCCCCGTCCCGCCGGTGGTCACCACCAGGGGGGTCCCCTCGGCAACGAGCCCCCGCAGGACCGACTCGATCTCCCCGCGCTCATCGGGGACCACCGACCGGACGACCACCTCGAAGGCGGCCCGGCGCAGCAGCTCCTCGGCCAGGTCCCCCGACTCGTCCCGGCGCGTCCCCCGGCTCACGCCGTCCGAGACGGTGACCACGGCCGCCCGCAGCGGCGTCTCACCCACGGCCCCTATCCTGCCACGGCCCCGGAGCACCTCCCAGCCCGCCGGGACGCCCCCAGGTCCTGGCGGCCTGCCTCGAGGGGGTCACCACCCGGGGGATCCAGGGGTAGGCCCAGGCCTTGAGGAGCGCCAGGGCGGCCGCCCCCAGCGTCAGCCCTGCCCCCAGGGCGCCGACGACCGCCGGGGCCCACCGCAGGGAGCGCACCACCAGCAGGACCAGCCCGAGGTTGCCGGCGGCGACCTGCAGGTCGGCTCCCAGCTCGACCCCGGCGAGCTGGCGGCGGCGTTCGTCAGGGTGGCCCGGGCGGCCCAGGGGCAGCAGGTAGAGCCAGGCCGCGAGGAGGGTCTGCAGGACCCATCCCCCGACGAACACCAGGAGGAAGACCTGCCGGTAGCCGTCGAACCCCTCCCCGCCCCGCGCCCCGGCGACGGCGAGGCCCACCGACCCGGCCACGAACCACGCCACCGCCAGGACGAAGTGCTTGGCCTGCACCGGGGCCGGCCACCGCCGAGGCGTGCGGACCGCCGCGAGGACGAGGGCGGCGAGGGATCCCGCGGCCGCGAGGAAGGCGAGGCCTCCGAGGGCGGCCAGGAGCGGCCACTCGACGCCGAGGCCCGCCGCCAGGCCCCCCACGCCGAGCGCCACGAGGACCACGGTCCCCCGCGGCCACCGGGGCATCCGGACTCGGAGCACCGTGGGGAGGAGGGTCACGAGGGTCGCCACGATCGTGCCCGAGGCGAAGCCCAGGACGTTCAGGACCACGTGGACCCGCCGCAGGCGCAGCCAGGCACCGGGGTCCTCCACGAGGCCGCTGCCGAGCAGGGAGCCCAGGACCCCGCCGACCACGATGCTGGCCACGGCAAGGAGGTAGGCCCGGAGGATGGCGAGGTGCCGACGGTTCAGGGCTCGACTTCCGGCCCGCGCCACGAAGCCTCCGAGCAGCACCATCCCGGCCACGAAGGCCCCTCCTCCCACCGCCACCGAAAGCCGCCACCCCAGGGGGACGCCGGCGGCGACCAGGAGGGCCCCCCCGTTCACGAGCCCGAACTGGACCCGAACGGCCCAGGGCGGCGGCGTGGGCGTGGCGGTGAGGGTGGCGGCAAAACCCTGCATGGCCCCGCTGATGGCCGCGGACACGGCTCCGGCGAGGGACAGGTGCAGGGGGAGCCACAGGCCTCGCCGGGCGGCAGGCGGGAGGAGGAGGGCGAGGCCCGCGGCCAAGAGCCACAGGCGGGCGGCCAGCTGGTAGGGCCGCAGCGTGTCCCGAGGGCCCACGGCGCCCGCCTCATCCCGAGGCCCGCCGGGCCCTCCTCCGCGACCCCCGCCCCGCGCCGAGGACGGCCGCCGTCCCCAGGAACAGGACCACCGCGGCCGCGTTGAGCAGCCCGCCCCACCGGACGGCCGGGGGGACGGAGGCCAGGTCCCCGGCCACCCGGAGGAGGAGGGATCCGTGGAGAAGGGCCAGGGGGGCGTAGAGGTGGGACCGGAAGGAGAGGGGAAGCCCGAGGACGGCGGGGAGGACGACGGGGGCGTGGCCGACGACCATGGACATCACGAAGCCGAGGAACAGGGCGTGGATGCGCGCGTCCCGCAGGGGCCCGCCGGCATCCCCCGCGGCGAGCCAGAGGAGCCCCGCCGCCGCCAGCCACCCGTAGGCGACGAGCACGGCGGTGGCCACGAACCGGGGCAGGCCCCGCCCCCTGACCGTGCGGCGGGCCACGTCGAACCGGACGAGCCACGCGGCCAGGAGGAGCAGGCCCAAGCCGACCAGCCGGGTCCCGCCGCCCGGGCTACCCACCGACAGCCCGAGGCCCGCCACGACGAGGGCGACGGCCCCGAGGAAGGCCCCCCGGGCGAAGCTCGGAAGACCCGACGCCCGGGACAGCTCGAGCCGCTCGCCGGCCACGGTGAGGACGAGGAAGCCGCCGAGCCACGGCGTCGCCTCGGCAGGCGCGCCTCCTGCGAGCCACCGCAGGACCCCGCCCGTCCAGAGAAGGGCCCCCACGAGCAGGACTCCCTGATGCGGGACGGGGTGGCCCCTGAGCACCGCCGCGGCGGCGAGCGCGAGGCCGAGGCCGGCGGCGAGGAGGAGGGCGGCCCCGGGCCCGGGGAGCCCGACGAGGAGGAGGAGGCCGCCGGCGGCGGCCGCCGGCGGCGCCGCGTACCACCACCTGCCGCCCAGGGCCACCGCCCGCTCCAGGCCGATGAGGGAACCGAGGAAGCCCAGGACGAGGAGGGGGCCGTGGAGGGCGACGGCGCCGGCCGGGACCGGGAGGCGCCACCCCATCCGGACCAGGCCGCCCAGGAGGCCGCCCAGCAGGGCCAGCATGGCGAGGGCCACGGAGAGCCTGTGGAGCCCGGGCCTCACGGGCCGCCTCCCACGGAGCCCCGGAGCGTCGCGACGCAGAGCTCGGGCCCCACAAAGGGCTCCAGGGAATCGGCCCGCAGGTCCGAGCCCCAGGCCTCGAGCAGGCCCCGGATCACGCCCAGGTGAAGGGAACAGACCACCTCGGGGTGGGCCTCCGCCACCCGCCGGAAGGGACAGGCGTGGAGGAGGACCCGGGCGGCCCGGGGACCGCTCTCCGGCTCGGGCTGGAAGCCCAACTCCCCGAGGACCGCCACGACCCCCGCCAGGGAGCCCCGGGTCGCCTCCCGGGACCGGGCCAGCCGCACCCCCCAGCCCCGGCCCGCCTCCCGGGACCGGCGCTGGGCGTCTTCCTCACCGGCCAGGTACGCGACGAGGGCCTCGGCAAGGAGCCGGTAGCCGTTCCCAGCCGGGCCGGGACGGGCAACGAAGAGGAGGCGGGGCCGGCCCCGGCCCTGACGTCGTCGTGGGCGACGGTCCACGAGCCCCGCCCGCTCGAGGAGCCGGAGGTGGAACCGGACCGTGTTGGGGTGGACCCCCACCTGCCCGGCAATGTCCAGGACGCCGAGGGGTCGCTCGGTCCTCCCGAGGACCTCCAACACCCGAGCCCGGGTCGGTGCGGCCAGGGCCCGGTGGACGGCCGTCTCCTCGACCACGGAAAGGATTTTATCTGACAATCCTCGTGTAAAATAGCGGGCCCAGCACCTCGAGGAGGAGCCCATGGAACCCGTCGTCGCCCGCGGCGCTGACCTGGCGTCCTGGGACCCCGAGGCCGTCCGCCCCCGGCCGGTCCTGGAGACGGACCGGATGAAGGCGGTGGTCGTCGCCCTCGAACCCGGCCAGGAGATCCCCGTCCACGCCCCCGCCGTCGACGTCGTCCTGGCCGTTCTCGAGGGCACGGGAGAGGTCTGGTCCGGGGAGGGGGCCCACCCCGTGCGCGCCGGCGACCTGGCGGTCATCCCCGCCGGGAGCCCCCGGGGCCTTCGGGCCCTTCGGGGCCGCCTCGTCACCCTCCACGTGGTGGCGCCGCCCCCCACGGCCGCCGACCATGCCGAGGGCCGGCCCTGGCCGCCAGCGCAGGAACCCGAGGCCGACCCGGGTGCCCTCCTCCGCGAGGACCACCGCCACCTCCTGCCCCACCTGGAGCACCTCCGACACCTCGCCGACGAGGTCCCCGGGCTCGACCCCGGGGCCCTCGCCCAGGGCCTCCGTGCCGTCCTGGCCTTCCTCGGGGATCACCTCCTGCCCCACGCGGCCCTGGAGGAGGAGGCCCTCTACCCGGCGGTGGAGGGGATCCTCCGGACCGTCGGGGGAGCGACCCGCACCATGGTCGAGGACCACCGGGCCGTCGAGGCCCTCGCCCAGGAGCTGGGCGTCCTCGCCGGGGGGCCGGCCGCCCCCGGGACACGGCGGGCCATCCAGCGGACCCTGGAGGTCCTCGCCGCCCTCCTGGAGGTCCACTTCCGGAAGGAGGAGGAGGTCTACCTCCCCCTCCTGCGGCACCTCCCACCGGAGGAGGCGTCCTCCCTGGCCGGGCGTCTGGCGGCCGCGCCTGACCACCGCCACTGACCCCGGGAGGCCCCTAGCGGCGGGCCGTCGCGGGGGCCGCCGGCCGCCTCCCGGGCAGGCCGCCCACGGCGACCCCCTCGGTGAGGAAGAGGAAGGCGAGGACCGCGAGCACCTGGGCGTACGAGGTGTCCAGGAGGAACCCGCCCACGAGGAGGAGCGTCAGGCCGGCCGAACGCCAGGGGCGTCCCCCGAGCCAGCCGACGGCCGCCGCGGCGACGCCGCCGAGGGCGGCTCCGTACAGGGCCACCGGCAGATACAGGCGCAGGCCCGCCGTCCAGAGGACCAGGATGCCGGTGACGGCCCCGTTCGCCTGCCAGGCGACCAGGAGGGCCCCACCCGCCAGGGCCCCCGCCACCAGGGGTCCCAGGGCCGGCCCCCGCTCCCTGAGCCAGGCCAGGAAGAACAGGAGGCCGGCCACCACCACCACCGCCTCGCCGGCGAGCTGCGCCGCCACCGTCCCCGAGGTCCCGGAGGCCCGGGGGACGAGGCGGGCGGCGTCCCCCACCAGGCCCGCGTAGCTCGACAGGAGCACGGCCAGGCCCGCCGCGGCGACGGCCGCCTTCCCCAGCCCCCCGTCCGGGGCCCGGAGGAAGGGGGCGAGGACGACGGCGACGGCGAGGAGCAAGAGCAGCCGGAGGGCGGGACCCGCCTCCCCCACCCCCGGCAGCGACACCAGGAGGGCGGCGGCGCCGAAGGCCCCCAGGGCCAGAGCCGCCCGCCGCCGCCCGAACCGCCAGGCCCGCCGGGCGAGGAGGCCGAGGGCCAGGTAGGCGAGGACCGTGGAGAGGTTGAAGGCGAAGGAGCCGAGGGCGGTGAGGCCGGCGTAGACGGCGCGGAAGAGGCCCTCCCGGGGGATGAAGATCCCCACCCGGTAGAAGGTCCGCACGAGGATGAGCTCGGTGAGGGCGACCAGGGGGAGGGCTCCGAGGACGAGGGGGGAGACCCCGCCACCGGCCTCCACGGGCGTCCTCGAAGGCCGCTCCGCCGCCCCCGCCCGGGGGGCCTCCAGGACGACCCGGGGGACGCCTCGGCTCACGCCGGCACCCTCCGCGCCTCCCGCAGGGCCACCACGGCCACGAAGCCGGCCCACAACACGAGAAACAGGAAGAAGGGCACCGGCCAGAACGGGAACCCGGCTCGCTCCGCCCTCGCCGCGGGGAGCTGGAGCGTGACGAAGTTGGCCACCGACTTCCTCCCGTCCCGCTCCCCGGCGGCTCCGTCCCACACGGCGAAGGCGACGTCGGTGGCGGTCCCGGGCTGGAACTCCACGTTCCCCTGGCGCGGGACCCGGAGGGGACGGACGAAGACCACCCGCCACGCCCCCTCCTGCCACGCCCCCCAGCCGGTGACGTCGCTGGCCGGGTCCGGTGTGAGCGTGCCGAACCCCGAGGCCACGAGGTTGTCCACGGCCGAGGTCCGGGTGGCGTCGGACAGGGGGTTTCCCAGAGCCCGGCCGGGGAAGAAGACCTCCTCGTCGGCGAAGGGGTAGAGGTCCACCACCGCCCCCGGGTAGTGGCGGCGAAGGCGGCTCTGGAAGCCGCGGGCCACGTCGGCCTGCCAGGCGGCGCGCCACTGCCAGATGTTCACCTGGGCCTGGGGGTCGCCCATGCAGAAGGAGGGGACCCGCTGGCCGGCCTGGGCCGGGAACTGGACGGCCACGGCGTCGCTGAACTCGCCGACTCCCGTGACGGACCGCTCCGGGGAGGCGTCGGGCCACTCCACGAGGAGGTAGAGGTTCTCCCGGTCCTCCAGGGCCCCCGCCCGGAGGGTGAGCCGCCGGCCCCCCATCGGCGGGGTCGTCTGCTGGGCCGACAGGGCGACGTCCACCAGGGGCACCCGGTCCCAGAACTCGGACCAGGGCTCCTGGACGGGGACCTCCTCGTCGGTCCACAGGGCCGTGATGGCGGCGCCCTGGGAGGCCGCCAGCCGCGTGCCGCTGGCGGTGAGGAGCCCGGCCAGGCCCAGGGAGAGCGCGCCAAGGACCACCCCGCGGCGACGGAAGGTCGCCCTCACGGCCCCTCCTCGCAGAGGCCCACCTCGGCGGGGGCCGGGGGCTCGGCCGGCCCGGCGGGCGGCGGGCCCTCCTCCGTCACCTCGACGCCCAGCCGCTCGCCCTCGGCCCGCAGCAGGGCCAGGGCAAGGCGCCCCACCGCGCCGTAGGGCCCCCCGCCCCCGAGACGGGCGAGGCGGGCCGCCAGGGACGGCATCCATCGCAGGGCGTGGTCGGCGAGGAAGGCCTCCTCGGCCGCCCGGCACACCTCGACGTGGTCTGTCTCCCCCCGGGCCTCGGCCCAGGCCCGCTTGTAGGTGAGCAGGTGGAGGAACTCCAGCTCCACGGCCACGTGGTCGGGACGTTCCGCCGACTGCTCCACCCCGAAGGCCCGGTAGAAGCCGGCCAGGTCGGCCAGCTCCTGCCCCTGCCGCCAGACCTCTCGGGCCGTGTAGTCGGTCTCGTAGGCGGGGCAGTCGGCCGAGTGGACGTGGGAGAAGATCCGCCCGTGCCAGACCTCGGCCTCCTCGGGTCCCAGCCCCGCCCAGGCCTCCTCCAGGGCCTCCAGGGCAGCCCTGACCCCCGCCGGGAGGGCCCCGGCCACCGAGCGGGCCAGGGGGAGGTCCTCCTCCCGGAGCTGTCGCAGCCCCTCGGCCGATGGGTAAGCCAGAGCCTGGGAGAGCACCCGGTACACCGCGCTCCTGGCCAGGGCCGCCCGGCCCGCCTGCTCCAGGACGCGCGTCGTGCCCACGTCCATCACCTCAGATCGAGTTCAGGTACTTCGCCGGCCGCTCGCGGAAGGGCTCCAGGACCGAGAGCCTGGCCACCTCGTTGCCGTCCCGGTCGTACCCGATGACCGTGTCGTCGTACATCGCCCAGGGCCGGCCCCCGATGACGGCCTCCCGCACCTTCGGGCCCTCCTCGATCTCGAACCGGAAGATGATCCGCTGGGTCACCCGGAACAGCTGCAGGACCGCCAGCAGCTCCCGAGGGGGCGCCAGGTAGGTCTCGATGGCGTGATCCACGCCGGGTCCGAACATCTGCCGCAGGTACTCCCGGGGGACCCACCGGGGCGGGATGTAGTAGCCGTTGGGCTCGGTGCCGAACTGGGGGTAGAGGGGAAGGGCGACCCTGGCCTCCTTCACCAGGTAGTAGATGGGGTTGGTGGGATCGTGCTTCCACCGCCCGTCCCGGCCGACCCGCACGAGCCCCTGGAGGCGGATCTTGCCCGGGCAGACCGCCATGCACCGGGTCTCCATGGGCAGGCCCTCGGTCAGGGGGTCGCTCCCCTCGACCCGGGGGTAGCAGCCGATGCACTTCTCGGAGGTGCGGGTGGTCCCCCGGTACATCGGCTTCTTGTAGGGGCACTGCTCGACGCACTTGCGGTAGCCCCGGCACCGGGCCTGGTCGATGAGGACGATCCCGTCCTCGGGCCGCTTGTAGATGGCGTTCCGGGGACAGGCGGCGAGGCAGGCCGGGTACGTGCAGTGGTTGCACAGGCGCTGGAGGTAGAAGAACCAGGGGGTGTGGCGGGGGAGGCCGGCGCCGTCGCCGAAGCGCCCCGGGACGCCCCTCGCGCCGGTGGCTGTGTCCTCGTAGATGTTGGGGGCCGTCCACTCCTGCTCCGTCGGCAGGTACCCGAGGGCCTCCTCGGTGCCCCCCCTGGCCTGGGCCGCCTCGAAGATCGTCATCCCCCGGTACTGGCCGTAGGGCCGGTCCGGGCCGGCCGGGGCCCCCTCCCAGACCTGGCCTCCGGGGTTCGCCTCCTCCAGGAGGGACAGGATCTTCACGTCCCAGCCCTGGGGGTAGCCGCCGTAGGGCTTGGTCTCGACGTTGTTCCACCACATGTACTCCTGGCCCTCGGAGAAGGTCCAGGTGGACTTGCAGGCCATGGTGCAGGTCTGGCAGGCGAGGCAGCGGTTGATGTTGAACACGAAGGCGAACTGCCACCTGGGGTGGGCCTCGGCGAAGCGGTAGGTCATCCGCCGGCCGAGCTGCCAGTTGTAGACCTCAGCCACGGCTCCACCCCTCCCGGGGACCCAGGACCTCCTGGAGGAGGGCCACGATCCGCTCCTCGCCGAGTCGCCGGTAGGCCTCGTGGGCGCCCCCGTAGAAGGGCTGGCGGAAGGCGGCGAGGATCCGCTTGGCCGGCCAGCCCATGAGGGCGTACTCCTCGACGAAGGTCCGGGCCATGGCCTCCACGGCGTCCCCGTCCATGGGCCGGGGCAGGACCATCCCGACGAGCTCCATGGGGTCCTCGGCGGAGGGCTCGCGGAGGGGGCTCATGGGGCCACCTTCACGAACCGGCCGGCCAGGTAGGCCCGCATCACGCGGTCCTCGGCGCCGGGGGTCCGCCCGGTGGTCGCCGGCCCCCAGGTCCCCTCGCCGCCGGGCCCGCCCTTCTCGGCCAGGGTGACCTTCACCAGGGCCTCCTTGGGCACGGTGTTCACCGCATGGTTGTCGGGCTCGTAGCCGAAGACGAACCGCATGCCGTCCTTGGCCTTGTGGAACAGGTTGTCCGTCTGGTGCATGGGCATGGACCAGTCCCGGGTCACCGACTGCTGCGAGCCGTAGCGAAGGTTGGCCTGGTAGCCGGTGTCCGCCGACACGGCACGGCCGTCGGGGCGGGTCTCGTGCGCCCGCACCGTCTTCTCGGTGGCCATGAAGGGAGCGTGCTTGATCATGACCACGTCGTAGGGGTAGGCGGGGTTGTACTTCACCCGGAGCATGAGGCGGGCCACCTTGTAGAAGGGGTCGTCCTCCCGCCAGCCCCGGTAGGGGCGGTCGGCGGGGTTGGCGTCCACGTAGACGTAGTCGCCGTCCTCGATGCCCAGGTCCCTCGCGGCCTCGGGGTTCATGTGCATCTGGTGCTCGCCGACGCCAGGCAACCGCCGGTCGTGCCGGTAGGGGTCGCCGAAGTTCGAGTCCCAGATGAAGTGCCAGTCCGTGACGCTCCAGGAGGAGTGGACCCGGTGCCGGGTCTTCGGCGTCAGGCAGTAGAAGCGGAACCCCTGCTCCCAGAGGGGGTTCTTCGTCCGCTTCACCTCCTGCCAGGACATCTTCACGTTGCGCACGGTGCGCTCGTCCCAGCCCACGTGGTCGCGGGGGATCCCGTAGTCCTCGGGGCGGACGAGGGGGTTGGTCGAGACGATGACGTTCGGCAGGTAGGGGGTGGCCTCGGGCCCCTCCCGGTGGACGATGAAGTTCTCCCCGTACTCCAGGGCCTCGGGGATGTCGCAGTAGGCGTTCAGCCGCCCCGTGTCGGTGTAGAAGGGCACGTCGTCGTGGACCTGCTCGTAGAAGGGGATCCGCGGGTAGGTCCGGAACAGCATGAGGGCGACCCCCGGCTCGCCGTAGCGGCCAGACAGGATGTCGTCCAGCTCGTAGTCGGCGGTGGTGGCCGACCCCTTCAGCACGCGCTGCAGGTACACCTCCCGGCGGCCCTCGAGGACGAACCGCCAGTGGTCCGCGAAGCGCCGGTCCCCGGTCTGGCGGGCCAGCTCCCGGGCCACCTCGGCCAGGATCACCACGTCGTCCTTGGTGTCGCCCAGGGGCTTGATGCCGCCCTTCCAGATCTGGAGGAAGGGGTTGGAGCAGGAGGCCGTCATCTCGAGGCCCTCCGACTCCATCCAGGAGTTGGCCGGCAGGATGACGTCGGCGTACTCGCAGGTGGCGGTCATCTCGATGTCCTGCGAGACGATCATGTCCACCTTCGGGTTCACGTTCTTCACCATGTCGTAGGCGTGCTTGGCGTTGTTCAGCAGGTTCACGTTGGTGAACCACTGGACCTTCGTGGGCGTGGGCATGTGCGTGAGGCCGGTGAAGACCTTCCGCCCGTACTTCGGCGTGTTCACCACCAAGGGCCGGTCGCCGTGGTTCCAGTAGGCGGGCTCCTCGCCCTTGGCGTACTTCGCGATGGGGATGTCCTTCGGGTGGGCGTCGGGGTCCAGGACCTGGTGGAAGGGGTCCTCGTACCACCAGCCCTCGATGCCGGGGCCGCTCCAGGAGGTCCCCTGGAACAGGGCGGACTTGTAGTTGCCGGCCCACGTGTGGCAACCCGCCCCCGGCTTGCCGATGTTGCCGGTGAGCATGAGGGGCAGGTACATGGCCCGGTTGGCGAGGGTGGCGTGGAACCAGTGGTTGATGCCCTCGCCGATGTGGATGGCCACCGGGGACAGGGTGGCGATGTCCTCGGCGAGGCGCCGGATCAGCTCCTTCGGCGCCCGGGTGATCTCGGCCACGGTCTCCAGGTCGTAGTCGCGGAGGTGCTCGCGGTACAGCTGCCAGAGGGGGACCACCTCGACCTGGCGGCCGTCCACGAGCCTCACCCGGAACCGGCCCTCCAGCGCGGGGTCGGCCCGCATCCGCCGGCCCACCTCGTCCCGGGTGACCGGGACGGGGCCGTCCTTCCGCCGGTCCCACACCACGAAGTCGTAGCCAAGGCGCTCGTAGTCCTCGGGGGTGAGCCCCTGCTGGGCGAAGCTCGGGCCGTCGGGGCGCAGGCGGGGACGGTAGCCGGGGAAGACGTCCTTGGCCCGAAGGCGGGTGCCGTCGTCGGTGCGGACGAGGAGGGGCAGGTCGGTGAAGCGCTTCACGAACTCGGCGTCGTAGCGCCCCTCGTCCATGAGGATCCGGGTGATCCCCAGGAACAGGGCGGTGTCGGTCTGGGGCCGGATGGGGATCCAGTAGTCGGACTTGGTGGCCGGTGGGGAGTACTCCGGGGCGATGGTGACGATCTTGCCGCCCCGCTCCATGACCTCGTGGAAGAAGTGGGACTCGGGCATCTTGTTCTCCACGAGGTTCTTGCCCACCTGGATGTGGAGGCGGGAGGAGACCAGGTCGTTGAAGTCCACGTCCGACGTCTGCAGGCCGTGGACGAAGGGCAGGCCCGGCGCCTGGTCCCCGTGCCAGGTGTAGTTCGACCAGTTCCGCCCGCCCCAGGCCTCCTCGGGCGGCACGCCCCGGACGTGGTGGTCGAGGAGGGCCAGCATGTTCGAGAACCGGTACATCCCGTACTTCCCCAGGACCCCCAGCAGCCCCATGCCGCCCCGGAGCTTCATGGTCCGGGTCCCGGCCCCGTGGAGGGCCTCCACCATCTCGGGCTCGTAGCCCTCGTCCAGGAGCCGCCGGGCCCCCTCCTCGCCGCTGTAGTGCTTCGCGACGGCGATGAACCCGGCGGCCACGAGACGCTCGACCTCGTCCCAGGAGGTCCGGACGAAGGTGTCCTGACCCCGGGCGTCGAAGCGGTACCTCGACCGCAGCTCCGGCGTGAGATAGGGAAAGCCGTCGTCGGCCCACTCCTTCCAGCCCCTGCGGACCATGGGGTAGCGGAGCCGGTAGGGGCCGTAGACCCGGCGGTGGAGGGTCATCCCCTTCAGGCAGCCCCGGGGCTCCCAGTGGGCGGTGGCGCTGTTCCCGAAGGGGTCGGCGTACCGGGCGACGTCGTAGTTCTGCTCGATCCGGGTCACCACGCCGTTGCGGAGGAAGGCCCGCATCCGGCAGTTGTGGGTGTCGTTGGGGGCACAGACGTAAGCGAAGGACTCGTCGTACCGGTACTGGTCCCGGTACACCCGCTCCCAGTCGCGGTCGGGGTAGCTCTCCAGGGGGTTGGCCACCGAGATGGGGGAGAGGCGCCGCAGGGCGAGCCCCGTCCGTCCGAGGAGCAGGACCCCGGCGGTGGCCCCCCCGGCGGCCTTGAGGAAGTCCCGGCGGGAGATCCCCGCCACGCCGACCCGCCCCCCATCGAGGCGGCCGGCCGGCCGGCCCGGGGAGGTCGGCTGCTCCCCGATCCCCCGCTGCCCACGTTCAGCTCCAAACTCCATGTTGCGCGCCATTGTGGGCGGGCCGCCGGGCCCCCTGGAGGGACCAACGTCCCGTTCCGCCCGGGACCTCGGTCCCCTGGGAGGGGGGTCCCGGCCGGGACGTGCCGCCACCGCGTACTAAGGTGTGGCCAGCGGAGCCGAGGAGCGCGAGCCATGGACGACTGGATCGATCGGCTGGCCCTGGAGCTGGGGGAGGAGCCCCTCACCGCCTCCGAGACGGAGGAGCTGCTCCAGGTGGCGCGGGACGTGGCCCACCGGGTGGAACGGCGCATCACGCCCCTGTCCACGTTCCTCCTGGGGGCGGCGGTGGGCCGGCAGCTGGCCGGCGGCCAGGGCCGCGGCGCCGCGCTGGCCCGGGCCCTGGGCACGCTCCGACCCCTCCTGCCGGAGGCGCCTGCCTGAGAGGGGACCTAGCCAGCGCGGGGCCTGCGGGCGTACCCTCGTGGCGTCATGACCGGCTGGCGGCCACCGGAGGACGATCCCCGGGGCGGGGGCCCCCTGGTCGACACCTTCGGCCGGGTGGCCACGGACCTCCGGGTCTCCGTCACCGACCGGTGCAACTTCCGCTGCACCTACTGCATGCCCGCGGAGGGCCTGGCCTGGCTCCCCAAGCACGAGCTGCTCACCTTCGAGGAGCTCACCCGCCTCCTCGGGATCTTCGTGGCCCTGGGGATCCGCTCGATCAAGATCACCGGCGGCGAGCCGACGGTGCGGGCCGACCTTCCCCGCCTCGTGCGGATGTTCCGCCAGGTGGCCCCCGACCTCGACATGTCCATGACCACGAACGGAGTGCTCCTGCACCGGCTGGCCCGTCCCCTGGCCGAGGCCGGCCTGGACCGGGTGACGGTCTCCTGCGACTCCCTCCTGCGCCACCGGTTCGCCGAGATGACCCGCCGGGACGCCCTGGACCGCGTCCTCGCCGGGCTCCGGGCCGCCCAGGAGGCGGGCCTCGCCCCCATCAAGATCAACGTGGTGGTCATCGCCGGCACCAACGACGACGAGGTCGTCGACTTCGCCCGCTGGGCCCGGGAGACGGGCTACGAGGTCCGGTTCATCGAGTACATGCCCCTGGACGCCGACCGCGCCTGGGAGCGGGCCAAGGTGGTCCCCTCGGCGGCCGTCGTGGAGGCCATCGACCGGGTCTACCCCCTGGTGCCGCAGGGCAGCGGCGGGGAGCCGGCCGTCCGGTACCGCTTCGCCGACGGCGCCCCCGGCGGGGTCGGGGTCATCGCCTCCGTCACCGAGCCCTTCTGCGACGCCTGCGACCGGCTCCGCCTGACGGCCGAGGGTCAGCTCCGAGCCTGCCTGTTCTCCCTGGAGGAGACGGACCTCCGGGGGCCCCTGCGCGCGGGCGCCTCCGACGAGGAGCTGGTGGCCCTGATCCGCCGCACGGTCTGGCGCAAGTGGTCGGGACACCGGATCAACCACCCCGACTTCGTGCAGCCGGCCCGCAGCATGTCGATGATCGGCGGCTAG